>JAWODE010000167.1:0-11912 GCA_046483455.1 Candidatus Hydrogenedentota bacterium
ATGATAGAGTCGCTAGTCATGCCAAATCCGATTGTTGGTGTACCACGGAGCGTTCGACCTCCTGCAAGGCCTGTTCTTCATTGCCCAGTTCCTCGAGTTTTCCCAGAAATTCGAGATAGGCAATTTCAATATTGCGAATCGCATGAATGGCGATTACAAAGATAAGGCTCTGGGTCACCCAGTACAACACCCCGAGCAGCACCCCGAACAACACAAATTCAAACGATTGCGAGAAGGAATTCCGGAAAAAATGCGCGTGGACGATCGAGAACAACACGGCTGTCAGCGCGATTCCCGCCCAAGGATTTCCCAGAAGAGCAATAACGCTCTGCTGGGCGGCTGCGCGGTAGATGATTTCCTCCGTGATCGCTACGCCTACGTAACGGCTCAAGACCACCGGGCTTTCCACAATGAAGCTTCCTATCGCCCCAAAACCCAGGAGAACCTCCCGGGCATCAGCCACACAACGGTGAATAACCAGGAGCGAAACGACAAAAACCGCGTGCCCGAGGACCAATCCTCCGAGAATATATGCCGGATTCAGCAGGCTTCGTCCCAGTGCCCCTTCCCGATACGCGATATAGAACGCAAGCACAAATAAAGGCATCTGGATAAGAATGAGATTGGCCCGGAGCTTCCGGCGTTTGTCCGGTTTGCCGCGCCCATTTTGTATCAGCGAATGCACGACATGCAGACCAAGGAATACCAACAGCGCCGTTCTCACGCACCAGCCTCCTCGTCTTTCGCGTGCAGGGCTTCGATCATGTCGAGGAGCGATTTCCCTGTCATGCGCCCTTTGAGGCTTTCTCGAAATTCATCAAACTCGCGGCGCAACAACCCATAACAGTACATGTCGTGCATCTCGCCGTCCCGCACGACATGGTCTTTGAGCGTCAATTCGCGCTTGGCGTTGGTGCGCTCCATAATCCGCCACGAGGGGGAATTGAACGAGTAAATGTAGGCGCTCACGCGGTGCAGATTCAGTTCGTCAAAGCAGTATTCCATCACACGGTAAAAGGCGACAGCGATGACGATGCCTTTACGAAAGTTCTTCTGGCCGATATAGACGTCCAGGCTGCACGAACGATTGCGCCAACTGATATTCTGCAGCAAAACCAGTCCCACAGGCCCATGTTCTTCCGATTCCAGCATCAATTGGAGTGCGCCGGGCATCGTGTGTCCGGGTGCGCGTCCCAATAATCCGACTATCTGTTCGCGTATCTGGCGTTGCGACCGCGTTACGTCGCCATAGAGAAACAACTGAAAATCCGGGTCCTCCATCCACTCGACGACCGTATCCAGGTCCTCGCGTTCCGCCCGCCGGATGAAGATATTGCTGCGTAACGCCATCGGTCACCTTTCTTCATGCTCTGACGCAAACAACGAAAGCGTCTCGCAATTAAACCACCGTCCCCGCGTAAACAGTATCTCTCGCGCCACGCCGTTACTGTGAAAACCATTCGCCATCAGAAACGCCCGGAGAGCGTCCTCGCCATCCAGACAATGTGCCACCATCTTGGTCAGGCGGCGTTCGGCAAAGGCCTTGTTTCGCAGAAAAGCGAACGCTTCGGCCGCTATTGGCCTCTCGAGGTCCGCTTCGTCCAGAAACATGAGAAGCATGTCCCCGAAAAACACGTCCCGGCGGCCTGCCCGCAGACTGCAGAAGCCCCGAATCACTCCGGTCTTGTCTTCGACGGCATAGTACTCACCGAGATACTTAAGGTCTTTTCTTGCCAAAGCTTCCCGGAGTTCGTCGTTGGTAGGCTGGTACGGTTCACGGCGCCGGTCCAAGACCGCCGCGCGCGGTTTTGGCAGGTTATACACCCGCTTCAACGTTGGCGCGTCATCCGGCTCAGCGGCCCGAATAACGCCGTGTTCGCCAAATATCACCGTCTTTTCCTTGTGAAATCCCCGGAAAAATCAGGGAGACCCCCTGTCTGATATGCGGTTAAGATCGCTGGCGTGTGCACCCTTTTTCTCGAAAAAGGAATGCCGGGACCAGCCCTCACGGAGCGTCCCGGCACACAAAAGCTGTTCGCCACTCTACGCGAACTTCTCGTTCCTCTTGGCATATGTAAAATTTTGCCAAGCGGCCCATATATCATTCAGGAAATCGCTGAATGCATCCGCCCGTTTTGTTGTGATCTTTCGTATATGTTTCATCCCGGATCTCCCACAGTTCCGATCGTTCTTCCGGTTATCGCAGCCCACTACGCTCCTCACCTTCAGCCGAAGCCGCATCTGGGCGAACATCTACGCAAAACTCAAATTACGGGCTTTTCCGGCGAGTTTTCTGCCGATAAAAAATCGGTCAGAGAGCGTCTTAAGCTTCTGGGATCTCCTCTTTGTTTTCGCTGAACGCAAGGATCGCGGTAAGTACCCCCTGAATCAGGGTTACAATGTTTATGAGTGAAGGAATATCCTGGGCCTCGGCCGGTCGCTTTGTCAATGTCTTCAGGTGTTTCATATTCGAATTTCCCCTTTCTATGCCAACTTGTTCCCTAAAACTAGACATTTCCCACCCCGTCCCGATGCGGAACCCGTCGGCCGTTATATTCTACTATCCCCAAAAGGGGTTGTCAAGTTCCCACAAGCTGCCAATTCATTCAAAATTCATGACTTGTGAGCACCTGCACTCTTGCGTAGCAGAACTTGCCGCTGTCACTGTTAGAATACTCTTGAAAAAGGCCTTTGTTACACTTCACTTCTGCCACGTCCAGGATTATACGCATCAAACAGGGACACTTCTAAATCCTTTTAAGTGTTTTGAGAAAAGACGCTTACGATAAAATACCGTCGAAGCCAAGGGTGTCGTAGCCATGGGAATTGGCGCTCGGCAGGTCTGAGCGACCCATCAGAGCCATGTCGACTGCCCGGGCGGCTTCGCGGCCTTCGTGAATTGCCCAAACCACCAGAGACTGGCCCCGGCGTGCGTCGCCCGCCGCAAAGACTTTCTTGTGATTGGTTCTGAATTCTCCGTACGCTGCCTTCATGTTGCCCCGGCCATCGAGCTCGATTCCCAACTCCTCAGCAATGCTGTGCTCGGGATGGACAAATCCGAGGGCCAGCAAAACCAAATCGCAGTCCACCTCGAATTCGCTTCCTGGGATTTCCTTCATTTGCGGCCGACCCGCCGCGTCTGGCTTGCTCCATTCGAGGCGTACGGCGTGCAGTTTCGTCACATGGCCCTTCGTGCCCGTGAATTTCTTGGTCAAAATGCTCCAATCGCGCTCGCCGCCTTCCTCATGGCTTGTTGATGTGCGTAAGACCAGCGGCCATAACGGCCATGGGGTGGCCTCGTTTTCGCCCTCCGGCGGCTTGGGCAATAACTCGAACGACCATACATGCTTAGCACCCTGGCGGAGGCTGGTACCCAAGCAATCGGACCCCGTGTCCCCACCACCCAGGATGATCACCCGCTTATCTTTGGCCGTAATCGGTTTTCCGGGGACATCTTTGCCCGTCGCCCGCCGGTTTTGCTGGGTGAGAAAATCCATGGCGAAATGAATGCCGTCCAGCTCCCGTCCTGGCAGGTCGAGGTCACGGGGCTTTGTGGAACCAATGGTGAGAAGAACGGCGTCATATTCAGCTACGAGGTCCGCTGCCGGCACATCGCCGCCTACCGACGCATTGCACCGGAACACGACCCCTTCTTCCTCCATTTGATGTACACGCCGGTGCACCCATTCCTTTTCCATCTTGAAATCGGGGATGCCGTAAACCAGGAGCCCGCCGGGTTCGTCGGCCCGTTCAAAGAGAGTGACCTCGTGTCCGGCGCGGCGCAGTTGTTGTGCCGCGGCTAACCCTGCCGGACCTGACCCCACGACGGCGACTTTCTTTCCCGTAAGCTTCTGGGGAGGTTCTGGTTTCACCCATCCTTCCTGCCAGGCGCGGTCACCGATTGCTTTTTCGATGAGCTTGATAGTCACTGGAGGATCGGTAAGACCAAGACAGCAAGCCGCTTCACACGGCGCGGGACACACCCGGCCCGTAAATTCGGGGAAGTTGTTGGTCGAATGCAAGATGGCCACGGCTTCGGCCCACCGATCGTCTTTTACGGCGTCATTGAAGTCCGGAATGAGGTTGCCCAAGGGGCAGCCCGACATGCAGAACGGTACCCCACAGTCCATGCAGCGAAAACCCTGCTCGCGCAGTTTGTTGAGGTCCGGTTTCTTCGCGAATTCATGCCAATGCGTGAGGCGTTCCGATACGTCCTCATCGGGGGGCAATTCTCGGGGGTAAACCATAAACCCCTTTTCTTTTTTAGGCCAATCGTTTGTCATTTTAGGCGAATCCTGCTATTGCTCCGCCGAAGGCTGCGCAGCGTCTGTCTCTCAGGACGTCGTGCTTTCGGCAAGGAGTTCTTTGGCTTCCGTTTCCTTCAGCACACGGGCGTAAGCGCGCGGCATCACGCGCACGAACTTCTCCAGGGCCTTGTCCCAATTATCCAGGATCGTTTTGGCCGCTGTACTGCCCGTATAACGGAAATGATCGTCGATGATGGTATGCAATTCCGCTTTGCTCTTTTCATGCAATGGTTTGAGGTCCACCATTTGCGGGTTGCAGCGCTGTGCGAACGTGCCGTCTTCATCGTAGACAAAAGCGATGCCTCCGCTCATGCCGGCGGCAAAATTCCGTCCGGTCTTGCCCAGAATCACGGCTCGGCCCCCGGTCATGTATTCGCAGCCATGGTCACCGACGCCTTCGACCACAGCCCAAGCGCCGCTGTTTCGCACACAGAACCGTTCGCCGGCCACGCCCCGGAAAAAGGCTTTTCCACCTGTCGCTCCATAGAGGGCCACATTACCCACCACGATGTTTTTTTCGGGCTCAATCACGCTATTCTTTGGCGGCCGTACAATGATTTTCCCGCCGGAAAGGCCTTTTCCGCAGTAATCGTTTGCTTCTCCGGTGACGCTCAGCGTCAGGCCCTGAATCGCAAACGCGCCGAAGCTTTGACCGGCTACACCGTTGCAGTCAATCCAGACCAGGTCTTCCGGCAGGTATCCCGTGTTGAGACCGGCCTTGTACCGGCGGGTCAATTCGCTCGAGAGCATGGTGCCGACAGTGCGATGCACATTGCGGATATTCATCGAGAACCGTATGGGCTCCTTCTTCTCGAGAGCAGGCTTTGCTTTCTCGATGAGTTGATGGTCGAGCGCCTGTTCGATTCCGTGGTCTTGTTTCTTGGTGTGGTAGAGGGTTTCGCCTTCCCACGGTTTCGCATAACACAGCACCCGCGAGAGATCGAGCGTTTTGGCCTTCCAGTGTTCGGGAAGCGGGTCGTATTCAAGCAGCTCCCCATGGCCAATCATCTCGTTTACCGTGCGGAACCCGAGTTCCGCCATAATTTCGCGTACTTCTTCCGCCACAAAGAAGAAATAGTTGACCACGTATTCGGGTTTGCCGGTGAATTTCTTGCGGAGCTCGGGGTCCTGGGTTGCTATGCCCACCGGACACGTATTGAGATGGCATTTGCGCATCATAACGCAGCCCATTGTGATAAGCGGGAGCGTTGCAAACCCCACCTCATCGGCGCCCAGTAAGAACGCAATGGCCACATCGCGGCCCGTCTTCATTTGGCCGTCCGTCTGCACCCGGATGCGGCTTCGCAGATTGTTTTCTACCAGGACTTGCTGCGTTTCCGCCAGTCCCAGTTCCCAAGGGAGTCCCGCATGCTTGATGGAACTCAGGGGCGAAGCCCCTGTCCCCCCGACATCGCCGCTGATAAGCACCAGGTCCGATTTCCCTTTCGACACGCCCGCGGCGACCGTCCCGACACCGGCTTCCGATACCAGTTTTACCGACACGTTGGCGTTCACGTTGGCGTTTTTGAGGTCGTGAATGAGTTGCGCCAAATCCTCGATCGAGTAAATGTCGTGGTGTGGCGGCGGCGAGATCAGTTCGACGCCTGGCATCGAATACCGAATGCGGGCGATCTCATCGAACACCTTATGGCCGGGCAACTGGCCGCCCTCGCCCGGCTTGGCCCCTTGAGCCATCTTGATCTGGAGTTCGTCGGCGTTCACCAGGTATTCGTTGGTGACCCCGAATCGGCCCGATGCCACCTGTTTGATGGCGCTGCGGCGCAATTCGCCATTTGCGTCGGGCTCGAACCGCGCCGGGTCTTCGCCGCCCTCGCCGGTATTGCTGCGCCCACCAATGCGGTTCATCGCGATGGCCAGGGTTTCGTGGGCCTCGCGGCTTATCGAACCGAACGACATGGCGCCCGTGCAGAAGCGTTTCACAATCTCCTTGGCGGGCTCGACTTCGTCGAGTGGAATGGGATGCCCCTTCTTGAATTTGAGCAAACCGCGCAATGCCGAGAGATTGCGGTTGCGGTCATTGACGAGTTTGGCGAATTCCTTGTATTTCTCGCGGTTGTTGCTGCGGGTGGCATGCTGGATGCACGCGATCGTGTCGGGATTGATCTGATGGTATTCTCCGCGGCGGCGCCATTTGTAATTACCGCCCGGATCGAGGCTTCGAGATCGCGCCTCCCGCTCAGGATACGCAATTGCATGCCGCATCAGGCTTTCTTTGGCGACGTCTTCTACTCCAATGCCCTCGAGCCGCGACGCCGTGCCCGTGAAACACCGCTCGACCAGCTTTGAACTCAGACCCACCGCCTCGAAGATTTGCGCGCCACGATAACTGTGTTGCGTCGAGATGCCGATTTTCGACATCGTTTTCAGCAGACCCTTTTCGACCGCCTTGACGAAGTTTTTCACCGCATCGCCCGGCGCATCTTCCTCCAATTTGCCTTCGGCCACCAGTCTGTCGAGTGTCTCGAAGGCCAGGTACGGGTTTACCGCGCCCGCGCCATAGCCCGTCAGCAGACAGAAATGCATGACCTCGCGCGCCTCGCCCGTTTCGACAACAAGGCCGCATTCCGTGCGCGTCTTCTCCCGCACGAGATGATGATGAACGGCCCCCGTCGCCAGGAGGCTGGGAATCGGCGCCTGCTCTTCGTTCACGCCCCTGTCTGAGAGGATGATGATCGTCGCGCCCTGAGCCACGGCCTCGCTTGCCTCAGCGCAGATACGGTCGATGGCCTTATCCAATGCCGAGGGACTTTCCCCGACCGGAAATAATGTGGAAATCGTTGCCGCTTTGAAGTCCGGCTGGTCCAACTGTTTGATATAGGCCAATTGTTCGTCCGTGATGATGGGCGACGGCAGGTGGAGCTGCCGACAATGCTCGGGCGTGGTTGCCAACAGGTTGCGCTCGCGCCCGATATCCGTCTCGAGCGACATGACAATTTCTTCGCGTATGGGGTCAATTGGCGGATTCGTTACTTGGGCGAACAGTTGCTTGAAATAATTAAACAGCAATTGCGGCCGTTTCGATAGCACCGCTAACGGCACGTCGTTGCCCATGGAGCCCGTAGGCTCTTTCCCGTCCAGCGCCATGGGTTTTAACAGCACATCGATGTCTTCTTTGGTGTATCCGAAGACCTGCTGCCGCTCGAGAAGAGACGTTTCTTCGGTGGGAGAAGGGGCTTGCACGGCGGGTTTCTTAGCCAATACCGGCCGGTTGGCATCGAGCCACGTCCGATAAGGATGGGCCTTACAGATGGTCTCTTTGATCTCTTCGTCGTCGATAATGCGGTGCTCAGCCGTGTCAATATAGAACATGCGGCCCGGTTCCAGGCGGCCTTTCTTGACGATCTTCTCTTCCGGCACGTCGAGCACGCCCACTTCGGATGCCAACACCACGAAATCGTCATCGGTAACCCAGTACCGCGAGGGTCGCAGCCCGTTGCGGTCCAAAACGGCTCCTATTCGGACGCCGTCGGTGAAAGCGATGGATGCCGGGCCGTCCCAAGGTTCCTGCATACAGGCGTGATACTCGTAAAACGCCCGTTTGAAGTCCGGCATCGATTCGTGTCCGCTCCACGGCTCCGGGATGAGCATCATCATGGCATGCGGTGCGCTTCGCCCACCTTGCACCAGCAACTCGAACGAATTATCGAGTATCGCCGAATCGCTGGCGTCCTCCGTATGTATCGGGGGCAATTTAGCAATGTCTTCGCCAAACAGCGGACTCTCGAAATGGTGTTCCCGCGACCGCATCATGTTGGTGTTGCCGCGCAGTGTGTTAATCTCGCCATTGTGGCAGAGGTACCGGAAGGGTTGCGCCAGCGGCCATGTCGGGAGCGTATTGGTGCTATACCGTTGGTGTACGAGTGCCAAATAGCTCTCGAACGTGGGCTCGGATAAATCGAGGTAGTAACGGGCCATTTGGTGCGCCAGCATCAGACCCTTATAGACAACGGTGCGTGCGGAAAGGCTCGGGATGTAGAACTCGCCGCCGTCCTCGAGATTGGCCTCGGCCACGCGGCGCTCGATGACCTTGCGGAGGATGTAAAGCCTTCGCTCGAAGGTATCAACGTCGGTAATCCCTTCCCCGCGCTTGAAGAAGACCTGTTCGATCCGCGGTTCATTCGAACGCGCCAGCGACCCTATTGCCGACGAGTCGCAGGGCACCTCGCGCCAAGCCAGAAAAGTGTGCCCTTCATCCGAAATGGTGTTTTCAATAATGCCTTTGCAGGTCTTGCGAGCCGCGTCCGCCTTCGGGAGAAACACCATGCCTACGCCGTAGTCGCCGAAATCGGGCAGGTCAAACTTGAGTTTGGCGGATTCTTGCTGGAAGAACCGGTGGGGGAGACGCACGAGCATGCCCGCGCCATCGCCTGTCTCCGGGTCGCAGCCGCACGCACCACGGTGAACCAGGTTCTCGAGCACCTGAATGCCCTGGCGCACAATGGTGTGCGAGGAAGCGCCACTCAAATTGACCACGAACCCAATGCCGCAGGCATCATGTTCGAAAGAAGGGTGGTACAGCCCATCACGTGACATCGCGTGCATATGCAATCCGTCCTTGTGGTTTAATACAGTGTTTCCGGGCTTCAGAGACGCTGAACGTAAAACACCTTCGGTCGGCTGCCCGGAAAGCCCAAGCGTCGGCAGGATACAGGCCACCCCCACCCTTTCCTGTCCGCGCAAATACCGGCCAAATCGTACTAAAGGCGCCTTAGGGGTGTCAAATATTCACTGGTTTCATAAGGGATGCTTATCAATACACATAAGAACAATTAATGCATTCGCGTGTCATTCGCCTTTCTCATCGTTACTCCCCGCGCTTTGTGTGCGAAAACGTTCTCACACGGCGTCACGGGGAACACGGAGGCGGACGGATTGCGATCTTGCTGTTTGCCTCGGGAATTCTTGTCCCATCCTGTGTGAGACCACGCGGGCCCGCGTGGTCATTATGACAAGGAGCGCGGACGTACCCGTCCGCGGCGATCTTAACGACGGGTTGGACAACCCGTCCTCCGTTGCCAGAGCCGGACCGGTCCGTTTGCCGGTTGGAATAGGAGTGTGTGCGTAAGTACCATACGTGTACCTGAGCGGGAAGTAATGAGGACGGTATTAAAAGGAGTGGATATTCTATGATGTTGCACCCGATTCTTACACTTGCATGCGCTGTGACAGCACTTGGCGCGGCCCCGACGGCTCCGCTGAATCTGCTGGATTCGATGGACCACTGGACGCAGCTTGGCGGTTCGAAGGGTTCGTTTGTGCTCGAAGAAGGCGTCCTGAGTCTGCGGAAAGCGGACGGGACACCCGGCGAACTACTGACGAAGGCCGATTTCGAGAATTTCGAGCTGGATTTCGAGTTCAACGTGGCGTCGTGGCGGGCGACGGGGCTCTATTTTCACGCCCCGCGCAACCGGCAATACCGGGCGGGCCTCGAACTCGAGCTGTCGGGCCATCCGAAGGAACATGACAGCCCCTTCACGACGGGCGCCATTTTCCGGCGTCTCGCACCGGAGGTCAACGCGCGCAAGAAGCCGGGAGAGTGGAACACCTGCCGCATTCACATGGATTGGCCCCACCTTCGCGTTACCATGAATGACCAACTCGTGCAGGACGTGGACCTCGAAGCCGCGGGGCTTGGCTTCACGCTTCGGCGCGGCGCGATCGGGTTTCAGAATTCCGGCCAGGACGCCCTTCAGGTCCGGAATATGGTGCTGACGCCGCTGCCGGATTCCGAAAACGGCATTGTGATGCCCACAGACCCCGAACTTACCGGCTGGACCGTCGCCGACGGCGAAGCGAAGTGGGTGGGAGAAAACGGCGTCATCCGCGCCTCGGGCGGTAACGGACACCTGGTCTTCAATGCGGTCTGTACCGACTTCGATTTCCGCTGCTACCTGCGGTCCTCGGCGGCCACTACCAACGGCGGCATCCACTTCCGTTGGCCCGAGGACAATAGTCACAAAGGCCAGGAAGTCCAGATTTACGATGTGCCGGGGGCGGTCATGCCAACGGGAAGCCTCTACGGCATCGCGCGCTGCGACGATGCGCTTCTTCGTCCGGGAGAATGGATGTTGATTGAGATCATCGCGCGGGGCTCCCACGTAACCACCTACATCGACGGCAGGAAGGCCGCCGAGACGTTTTACAACCTCACCAAACGCAACCCCGGCCGCATGGCCCTGCAGATGCACAGCCAAGGCTGGATCGAGTTCAAGGACCTGGTGCTCGTGCCGAAGGACTCAAAGGACAACGAGTGAGCGCTGAATCCGTGATCAAAGCGCGGGGGTTGGTAACCACCGATGTCCCCGCGGGGTATCCTAGCCGGGCGTTTCCGGGAATATGCGTCCTGCCCGATGGAAGGTGGCTGTGCGGGTTTCGTGGCGCCGTCACCAAAAACGCTACGGACGAGCAAGGTATCTACGTGACGTGGTCCGACGATGAGGGCGCAACGTGGAATGCGCGTGCCGCGCCCTTCGAGCCGCCGGTCATCAATGGCAAGGAGGGCCGTTTCCGGGCGGTGTATTGTACACCCCTGGGTGGAGATCGTGTATTGGCGACACTGTATTGGGTGGATACCTCCGCGCCCGAGCTTCCATTCTTCAATGAGGAAACCGAGGGGTTGCTTGATAGCCGCATTTTTCATTCGGTGTCGGAAGATTGTGGAAGCACGTGGTCGCCGCCCATGTTGATGGACACGCTGCCGTACCGGCAGCCCACGCCCATCACAGGACCTACATTGCCCCTGCCGGACGGCCGCTGGGCGTGCCAGTTCGAGTTGAACAAAGCTTACACCGACCCCAAACCCTGGCGGCATGCTTCGGTATTGATGTTTTCCGAAGATCAAGGTCAGACGTGGTCCGAGAGTGTCGAGGTCTGCCCCGATCCCGATAACGAAATATTCTACTGGGACCAGCGGCCGTCGCTGTTGCCGGACGGCTCGCTTCTCGACGTGTTCTGGACGTATGACCGGAAGCACGGCGCGTACCTGAACATTCATGCCAGCCGCTCCGTCGATGGCGGGCGCACGTGGCTGCCTCCGTGGGATACCGGCGTTCCGGGACAACCCGCAGCGGTCGTTGCGGTCGACGAGGCCTGCCTAGCTATGGTCTACATGGACCGCACGGCTAAACCCGCCCTCAAACTGCGCCTAAGCCGCGATGGCGGCCGCACGTGGCCCGAGAGATCCGAGAAGATATTGGATGGCTTCGGCGCATTCACCAATCGCGCGGGGCATGCGACCATGCGGGATGCATGGGCCGAGATGGGCGCGTTTGCGGCTGGTCTCCCCGCGACGACAAAAACGCCCGAAAGCGATCCGCTGGTAGTTTATTACGCAGGCCCACACACTGATCACACCGATATTCACTGGCTTCGTTTGGACCGCTCAGTGCTGTTAAACCGTGTGTTGCCCTGAGCGGGTACTTAGAAACAATAGAATAATAAAAATAATAGGGGACAATAGTAGGGGGCAGTAACCAAATATTGCTTTTCTGTAACCTAAATGACCGTCGTTTTGCGTGGAAATCTTTACGCAGGGTGGAGACCTCACGGTCGTAAGAGCGGCTCGGTCTGGAAACCGTGCCGCAG
>JAWODE010000430.1:0-6113 GCA_046483455.1 Candidatus Hydrogenedentota bacterium
GGCGAGGATTTCGCTGATCCATTTGCCCAAGCCCTGCTTTTTCCCGAGAGGAAGGCCAAGAAGGCCTACGCAAGCCTGAAGCAACTCAGGGGAAAAGGCGCCCGTATCACCTGTATGAAAGACATCGCAAATGAATTCGGGATTTCTCCAACTACTGTAAACCTTGCCTTGCAGGAATACGCGCGAGTGTATGCGCTTGCTCCCGTAGACGTAGGCCAGGCTATTCATCCTGTATCGCGGAATGTCAATAAGGCCTCTCGAAGCGTCGCGGAAACACTCTTTTCGCAAACTCCGCCAGGCGCTAAAGAGTACATTTCGGTATGCCGCGAAACGTTCGAGAGTCCCTTCTTTGATGCACTCCAGCAGCATCTACGCACTTCCGATGCCTCTACCGGTTTTGTGGAGACCATTCTTCAACTTCCCCTGCGTGATGCGAAGGAGATTGTCGAGGAGCTGCGGTGAATGGCTTGCACGAGAATCCTCCTCGACAGTAACGCATATTTCCGCTTGGCACGCAGCATTCACCCCCTTCTCGATCGAGAATTCGGGGAAAGTTCGCGCTATTGCCTGTACGTCATCGCGGATTTAGAAAAGGAATTCTCACGCAGCGCACGGCTACAGCGGAAATTCCGTTGGGTGGACACCCCCGAATATCGAGAGAATCGAAGACGTAAGCTTCAGATATCAAAAACAGAACGCAAGAAAATCAAACAAGTCTTCGACTACATGCTAAACCATTCCCGATCTGAAGGTCTGGGTACCTCTCGCGTGGATGTTATGGCTCTCGCTACGGTTTATGTGCTGCAAATTGCACTGGTAACCGATGATCAAGATATGCTTGCTCTGGCAGAGACATTCCAAATTCCGACATTGAAAACTCTGGCCCTCATGCGGCTGATGCTTGACGCTGGTCACATCGACAAGGAATGCGTTAGGCAAATCTGCGAGTATTGGCAATTCCAGAAAGACCTTCCAGCAAATTTTCGTGAGGAATACTTATATCACTTCGAGGAGAAGCCCCCTCGGCCTATTTAACGCCTTTTACGGCCCCTCCTCGCGTTTCCGGGCCGCGGCGCGGCGCTTGCGTGCGGCGAATTCGGGGGCCTCTTTGATGCATAGCAGGAGGATGCGGCCGGCTTCCTTCAGCAAGCCCCACACGCTGCGCCCGTATTCGGGTTTTTCCTTGCCCGGATTGGGAAATCCTTCTTCGGTTTCCTCGAGCTCGCCCCAATTCTCGAACAGCCGCCCCCATTCCGAGGCCAGACACCGGTTCATCTGGCGCTTACTCTTGAAGGGATACCAATACGCATCGTGGTACAGCACGCTCGCGATATATGCCCACGGGGCCAGCCAAGTCTTCAACGACCATTCTACGGGTTTTTTGAGGGGGCCCCAGTAAATCTTGTGCTGCATCTTGCTGGCGAAGGTCATCTTCTTGAACGGACCCACGAAATGCCAATTCTCGCGGGCAACGGGTTCGTCGCCGGCGATCTCGATTTCGTTTACGTCGCCGCAACCCAGGCCCTTCTCGTGGGCCAACCGGATGTATTTGCAGTCGTCCAATGGTTCGAAGCCCATCAGTTTGGCGGCGACAGCATCGATCGCTACCTGGTCCGCCGACGCCAGCAACACGTTTTTCACATAGGGCGTCATGCAACGGGGTCCTGGACCGTCGCCCGCAAACGTACCGTCCATCACGGCAAACACGCCTCGATGGATTTTTTGTTGGATCATGAGGAGGTCGATCAGCGTCTCGTGTATAACGGGGTGCGTCCAATGACGGTATTCGTTGAGCAATCCCCCAAACGCATTCTTCATCGCCCCAGTCGTCGTGGTGAACACATGGGTTTTCACCGTAGGCAGATGGATGATGTTTTCGCCGATGAAACGCTTCGGAATCATGAATCCGTTGGGATACACGTCATTGAGGCACAGGAATTCGTCGGCCAATTCGCCTACGGCGTCATGGATGTCGATCCATTCTTCTCCCTCGTACAAGTGGATGTTGCGCAAGCCATAGGCTTCGATCACGTCTATTTGTTTATTCTCGCGCTCGCCCAGGTGGGAGTCGATAACCACCGTGCGGTTGTGGCAGCCGTGGACCAGCTCTTTGTCGTAGCCGTCCTTCAACACCGCGTGGATAACGCCGTCTAACTGCCACGGCGTGGTGGACGAGGCCGGGAAAAAGAAATGCCATGAAATGTTGATCTTGAGGGCCGTATCGACGTCTTTTGCAATAACGTCCTGATACCCGGCGAGATTAAGCAAGCGGTGATAATCCGCCCGCACCGTTTCCGGACGCGTCTGTACTACCGCTACTTTCGATGTCGGCATAAGTCTATTCTGCTCCTTCTTCGGAGACTTTCCTGAACGCTAACCAAGTTTTCCAACCGGCCATTCCGGCTGTGGCAAGGTCTTGACAGTATCCCGCCCCGACCTTCTTATTAATTATATCGCTTCAACGGAACTACCGGAAAATGAGCGAAGGCCGCCCCCGTGGGACGGCCTCCCCCTAAAAACAACGAACTTCGCGCGTGATTACTTGGCGGGTTTCAATTCTACAGCCGCCGCCGGCTCGATCACGCGGAACGTGAATGCCTCGGTCAGGAAAAGATGGACTTCTTCGGAATCATGACTCGAGTACCCAACAGACAAATCGGCGCCAACCGTCATCTCGAAATCGCCGCCACGCGTCGAGAGCAACACGCCGCCCTCAAGTGCGCCGCTTCGCATGATCAGGTCGTCACTTTCGAGGAGCCTTTCGAGACCGCGCCGCAGCGGGTAACCCGGACCAACGGCCTGTGTCACGAGCTGGTACGCGGTTGGACCCAGCACCAACGCATAGGGGCCTCCGATGCCGTCCGCTCGCATCGCGTCGATACCTTGAGCCACCACCTTCGCATAATCCTGCGCGTTGGCCGACAGTTTCAGGGCTTTTTGCGAAGACGAGGGGATAATGCCCTCGATCTGACCGTCCTTGAGCCCCTTGTAGATGGCGCGCTCCTCGAAGAGCGCCAAGGCCTTCGCGGCTTCCTCGAGCGGCCCGAGGTCCGGGTCCGCCCCCCCGCGCGAGATGTTGTCCATCTCCCAGATATTCAACTTTACTTGAATCCGCGCCTCGATGAGCGGCAGCACCTTGCGCATGCCATAGCCGACGGACTTCCCCGACGGCTTCTTGGGGGTCTCAAGACGGCCCACGTTCACCCCGGCAAAATCCCAGCCCTTCGGCCCTTTGAAATCCACAATTTTACGCGCGGAAAGCAGGGGTTTAAGGGTCTGTCTGGCCGTTTCCTCGATCTCGTCCCATGCTTCATCCGTCAGAGGCGCCAACGAACGCTTCAGTATATCGGTCATGGTTTTTCTCCTTATCTTCCGCTGCCAATGCCCAAATCGCCGCCCGAAGTCCCGGGCCCGCCGCCGTCTCCATCACCTTCTTCAGCGGCTTCTTCGACCTCGAGGATATTTTTGTCGGTAAAAAGGTACGTCCGAAGATGTTCATCCAACGAGGGAATCCGCCGCCGCAACCACTCGAGCGTCATGGCCGCGTGCTCGAATTCCTCGTCGCGATTATGAAGCACGATCTCCTTGAGTTCCTGATCGTTCGTGACATCCGCGCGCTGGTGATACCAGTCCGTGGCCTCGAACTCCTCGATCACGCTCGCGAGGGCCCGGTGGATGTTGCGGGCCTCTTCCGAGAGATTCTCAAATGGTTCGTGATAACTACTGCTCATCGTATCGTCACTCCTTTCACATCGGTCCCTTTCCAGATGGGGACACACGGCCTACGTTTAAGATACGCCAATTCGCCCTGGCCGGGCGTCACAACTCCTCCTAATGGAACAAGAGCCGGGACAAAAACGACCGCATACTGTTACCTTACGGGAACTTATACCCCATTGCAACTTTAACATTTTCAAATCCGGCTCTATTTCATGAATTCTTCTCGTCTTCGGTCGTCATACTGGCGAGGCAGCGAACCATAAGCCCTCTGGCGCACCCGTGGGCCATAAGAATGAGACCGACCGGCGCCCTCGCCGGTCCGTATTACAAGGAGCGCGGACGTATCCGTCCGCGGTGGTTTTATCGACGGGCAGGAATGCCCGTCCTCCGTTGCCGGACCGTGGCGGACCCTATTTTCATGGTCTATGGGTGAGCCGAAGGGCTCATGTTTCGCTGCCTCGAAAATTCAAAAACCGGGACTGTACCAAGTGAGCGACGAAGGAGCGAGACGGGACTGTACCAAGGTTTTTGAACAAGTCGCCCCCTCATTTTCATGGTCTACGGGTGAGCCCCATGGCTCATGGTTCGCTGCCTGGAAAATTTGTCCGGTGTGGGGCCGCCGCCCTCGCCGGTCGGTCTTGCGCATGTGGATAACCACCGTGGCGACCATAAGCGTGTGCAAGCTTAGAATTCCGTCCGAGTATAGAGGATTAACGAAAAACAGGGACTGACCCAAGAGTTTGCGCAGCAAACCCGGGTCTCTCCCGGCCATTCTTCCGCCGGGGCCGCAATGCTACACCGGCATAATGACCGGCGAGGGCGGCGGCCCCACACCTGAGGCGCACTTGTCCCCCGCTGGCGTGGTCCGACCCAGTCGGACCGGGGGTAGATTCTTTGATTTGGTTGCCCTCTTCACGTCAACCCTGCCCCTCCCGTCACCCCTACCCCTTCTCCGTCACCCCTGCGAAGGCAGGGGTCCAGTCCCCCTGCAGCCGGAGCGATAGCCCGGAGTTTGAGGCGCTTGGGGATTTCGTGCAATTGCAGGGTGTGACAGCGTAATCGCAAGTCAGTCTTAACCACGGAGAGCTCAGAGACCACTGAGAATCTTTCTCCTTCTGTATGATCCCCTTGCTCTCCGTCGTTCGTTCCGCGCAACAGGCCGAAACGGCTTGGCTTGCTCCCCACAAAATCACAAAAGAAGCTTCGAGAAAAAGCATCGGATTGGCGCACAGGCATTGCCATCTGGGAATGCGACCTGAAGCCCTGAGTCCCGACGCAATAAGCTGTTTGTGGAACGGGAGGCGCCCCTCGACTGGGATGCCTCCCGTTTGCTGCTGAACACTGAATATCATGATTTGCCGCGCCAGCAGCAATATCATGGACCTTCTTGTTGGCTCGTCTTCGTTCCCGTTTCGGGGGCCAAGTCCTCGAGATTTGCCAGAATGGTGACGAGGATAATCCATCCCGGAATCCCGAGAAGTGCAAACAAACACCACGCGGTGCTTCTGCCTTTGGACTTTGCGTACTGGGCGCATCCCATGAGCAGGAGGAGGGCTCCGAGTAACACCATGTGGAATCCGAACGCCGTTCCGGAGTTCGGGGGTGCCCACATGTGGAAGCTCGCCTGGAACAGCCCGCCAAGACCCTGAAGAACAGCTCCAGGTATGGCCCATGCGAGGCTCAGCTTGTGGTACCGTCGTATCATTGTTCTCCTCCAAGCCAACGCCCAGCGTCACCCTCGTTTCACACCGCGTCCGCGCGGCATGAAACGTAGCGGTCCACGCTGTTGTTCGGCTTCCTATTCATGGACTGTGCTCCCGGATATCTCCACCCCCATCGGGCCACGTTTGATTCGGGCCTTGCCCTTGAAACCGAGATCTTCGAGCTCAACATCGACGCCATTGATGTCGATAGTCAGCACAAGGGCCTCGTTGCACTCAATCACCAACTGTTCAGTGGATACTCGCCACGTGCAGAAGGAGTAGCTGTTGATTCCTTGGTCGTGCTCAGCCTTCCACGACCGCACGTTGCGGATCGTGAGACGCGAAAGCATCCATTCCTTCTCGTACGTTTTCCAGACAAGGCCCGAGTCAACAATTCGTTCTGGGCCGCCATGGAACTGTCGGCGGACGGGGATCGTGAGCGTCTGCGTGGCGACTTTGTGTTCAATCCCGTCAAGTTCGAAAGTCTCATCGTGAAGCAAACCGTCAACACGGCCAACCCCGGCTTCGTTTGTGGCGCGCACTGGCGATGTCAGCAGGCCTTCCGTCATCATTTCCTCTGTAAAGATACCGCCTGCTCAGCTGCGTCGAGCATGTGCTGGATTCTGTTTCGATCCGGCTCAGGCAGCATACTCGACCCGCGCAGTTCGCACGACCTCATCCCGGAAGTAG
>JAWODE010000495.1:0-3165 GCA_046483455.1 Candidatus Hydrogenedentota bacterium
CCGGCAAGAATGAGGACGATGCGCTTTTTCCTGGACATGCGAGATGGGGCCCCCTCGGGCGGCGCGGTTCGAGAAAAAAACGGCCCGGCGCCCGATTCTCACCGGACGCCGGTTAGCCTGGACTACTTCGAGTACGCCTTGATGACTTTCACCAGTGCATTTGCGATCTGGTGCATGTCGTCTTCGGTTAAGGTCGGGAACGCGAAACACGTGAACGTGTGGCTCTGGTGCCACACGGCGTTGGGCACCTCCACCTTCGTGTAATCGACGCTTTCAGGATTGGTGTATTCCTTCGAGGTGAAGGGGAAGCCCGAATCGCCGAAACCGTGCTTTTCCGTGAACGCCTTCTCGGTGTGGCATTGCGGCCAGAACACCTTCCAGCACGGCGCGCCCTCCGCCCCCGCGGCTTCAACGAACTGGTTGATATCGCACGTCATGTTGTCGATGTCGAGCGAGAAAGCCATTACAAACCAGCCGTTCTGGCGCTCTTCCGTGTCTATAGGCATGTAGAGCACCTGAGGCAAGTCCTTGAGAGCGTCCATCACGATATGAGCATTGCGTTTGCGCGTGGGCATGTTCCAATTGTCCATGCGGTCGAGTTCGGCCAGCCCGATCGCCGACTGCATCTCGGTCATGCGGTAGTTCCACCCCACGCGATTGTGGATATAGGGCAGTTTCTGTTCGAGTTCAAGGAGGCTTAGGCGGGCCTTCACATCGTAACCGTGGTCGCGGAAGCTCCGCGCTTCCCACGCCAAGTCCTCGTTGTCGGTGGTGACCATCCCCCCTTCGCCACCGGTGGTGAAGGTCTTGTTCTGGCAGAAACTGGCCGCGGCGATGTCGCCGAGTGTGCCGGTCTTTTTGCCCTTGTAGACGCCGCCGAAGGCCTCGGCATTGTCTTCAATTACGAAGAGGTTGTGCTTTTTCGCAAAAGCGTTCACCTTGTCCATGTCGGCCACATTGCCGTACAGATGCACGGGCATGATGGCCTTGGTGCGCTCGTTCACCAGCTTCTCGGCCGACTCGACGCTGATGCAGTGGTCGTCGATGTTTACATCCGCAAAGCGGGGAATGGCGCCCGCTTGGCAGACCGAGAAGCTCGACGCGATGAAGGAATAGCTTGGCACGATGACTTCGTCGCCGGGGCCAATGCCGAGGGCGGAAAGGCCCACGTGAAGCGCCGATGTGCCCGAGTTTACGCTGATCGCGTACTTACTTCCCTGCCACTGGGCGAAGCGGTCCTCAAATTCACGGCCCTTGTTGCCGGTCCAGTAATTCACCTTTCCCGACCGTAAAACTTCTTCAACGGCTTTGATCGCCTCGTCGCACATTTGCGGCCACGGGGTCAGCTCGTTGGTCACCGCTTTTGGTCCTCCATCGATGGCTAGTTTATCGCTCATGGTCCGATATCCTTCCGGTTGTTTCCATTCAGCCCACGTGAATCACACCTGAACAGCACGCCGTCTATAACTAACGTACAACGCACCCTCTGCCATCGATTTTGCACCAGAACACTCCCCTTTCGCAAACGGGAGATGCGGAGACTGCGCCAAGCGAAAGGCGCAAGACTGTGACGACCCGTAACGTCCCCATTATTCTCCGTCTTCCACAGCCCTAAAACGAATACCGCGCGGCGGCGTACACGTTGGTGTTGTCTTCAAACTGGCCGAAGAAGGTGGTTTGGCTCTCGCCGAGAAACACGTTGCCGCCGCACTCGACGAGCCAGTGGTCGTTTATTTTATAGCTCACTTTTGGACGCAGATACGCGTCCACATCGCTCGGGCTGAAAAAGGCAAACAGGGATAGCGTTAAATCCTGCCGCATGAGCAATTTCGTCAGTCTCAGCGTGAAGAGATGCCGGTCTTGGTCGCGGGCTTCCATAATGAAGGGAATCAGCGAATTGCGGTAGGCGCTGTAGTCCATCATGTGTTCGAGATAGTACTGCACGGCGCCGGTGAATTCTGTAGCGAGTTCGCGCTCGTAGCCAAGAAGCAAGCGGAATTCGCTGTTATTCACAAGGGGATTGTCGCCCCTGCGGTCCTGACGCGAGTCGTAGTAGGCGAGCTCGATGTTGGCGATGCCGTCGAGGAAATTGCCGCGCACGCTGGCGCCGTACACGCTCAGTTTGGGGAAGGTGGCCTGCACGGGCGGAAAACGCTGGCCGCCCGGGCTTTTCCAGTATCCCGAATAGGCGTAAAAGGCCACCTCCGTCGAGCCGACCATGCGGTAGAGGCGTAATGCGAATTCGTCGTCTTCGAACCAGGTGCTGGGGGCGTTGTAATTCACCTCGTTATCCGCGCCGACCGTGCGGCCGAACAAAGGGTTATAAAAACTTATGCGCTCGCCGCTGATAAAGCGGTCTTGGTCAAACTGGGGCGTATAGACGAAATCGATGTTGACCCAATCGGTAAACCACGTCGTACGAATGGCGTCCGAAGGCGCTTTCAGGTATTCCACGTCACGGCCGATGAAAAAGGATTGCCAATCCTTGGGAAACAGATCGTTGAGAAAGAGCAGGTCGCCGGTTCCCCAGGTAAGAACCTGCCGCCCCACCCGCACATCGAGGAAATCCGTCGGCGACGTCGCCAGCGAAAGTTCGCGCAAATCAAAGTCGCCTTCTTCGAGCACCCCGTCCCCGAGGAAGTCCCCGCGGTATTTCAAAACAGCCTCATCCCAGACTTTCTCCGCTTCGAGCTGGAGCCGCACTTCGCCCAGGGAACCGTCCTTCGATTGCGCCGGGTCGTCCTGAGTACGCACGCCCGCCCGCATATCCCAGAACCCATTCAGCCATTCAGGCCGGAGCCGCTTTTCTTTCGCTCCTTCTTCAGGGGCTTCGGCGGGGGCTTCGTCCCCCAAGCCCTCCGGTAACGCGGGACCCGCGCCCGCCGATTCGCTCGAGCCGGGGGATTCACCGCCCAAGCCTTCGGGCAAACCCGGACCGCTGGATTCACTATCCCCCAAACCCTCCGGAAGTCCGGGAGATTGATCGTTCTCTTGCTGACTGTCCTGCGACGCATCGAGCCCTTCCGGAAGTGGCGGAGAAGCTTCCTCGCCCGCCAGAGCAGCCCACGCGAAGAAGAACAGCGCAAGAAACAAACTTAAAATCGCGGAGGAATGGAAAAATTGTTTACAAAAATGAACCTAATCGCGCATCCGTATTCTTCAAGC
>JAWODE010000594.1:0-4418 GCA_046483455.1 Candidatus Hydrogenedentota bacterium
ATGGCGGGGGTTACAGGTGAGTACAACGTAGAAAACCCGGCCCGGAATTGTCCGGACCGGGTTTCGTTCGAGTTTCGGAAGGTTCAGTGCATTCCCCCTATTTCTTCGGGCCGATTGCGTCTTTGGCGGCTTTAGCAATGCGGAACTTCAAGACCTTCTTTGCGGGGATCTTGATTGTTTCGCCGGTGGCGGGATTGCGGCCGGTGCGTGCTTTGCGGTGGACGACCACGAGCTTGCCGAGCCCCGGAATGGTGAAACCGTTCTTGGCCTCCTTGTAGGCGAGTTCCTTCATTTCTTCGAGGACCGCCGAGACGTCCTTTTTGGTGAGGCCGGTCTTGTCGGCCAACGTGCTTACGATCTGTGCTTTGGTCATCGGCTTTTTAGCTGGCATTGGTTCTCCTCCTCGCATCGTGAAAGCTTTCTAAGCCTTCGTTAAACTTCCGCCGCGGGATCGGGAAAGCGCAACAGGCGCCACCCACGCGCAGCATATCGAATCCCCAGGGGCCCCCTCATATCGTTGGCCCGCATGTTTGATTACAAATAAAATAGCGTTTTGTCAAGCCTTATTTTTCAGGCCCATTCGAATTTTAGCTTCAGAAAACCCTTGTCAATAGCGGGTGAAACGCGATCCGTACCACATCTACGTCTATGAATGCACGCGCCTTAAAGCATTGCCGTTTAATTCTTTACAAAATATTGCGCGACCTTGGGCAGGCCGGCTATAGTGAGCAAATAAGAGCGCGAAAGTGGCGCGGCCACCCGCAAAATAAAATAGATTGGAGTTCAGAAACCACGATGTATGCGGCTGTTTTTTGCGCAGTGCGGGGCAACTTACCTGCGTTAATCGCTATTCTTGACGCCGTGGAACAGCGGGGCATCGAGACGGTTTTTAACGCCGGGAACACCGTTGGCGTGTATCCGTGGCCCAATGAAGTGATCGAACATATTCGCCGCCAAAACATTCCGACGGTGCAAGGCATTGAGGATCGCAACACGGTGCGCTTCCTGCGAAGTAGTGAGCGGATGCTGCGAAAGATTTCGGACGACGCGCGCCGCGCTCTGGAATGGACCCACGCCCATACCACCAGCGCCAACATCGAATGGCTTGGCACACTCCCCAAGGAACAGCGGTTGACCCTCGAGGGAATCGCCATACTTTTGTGTCACGGAGCGCCGACCGGGATGAAAGAGCGGCTAGCTTCCGACACATCGCGAGAAGTCTTCGAGCGTCAGCGCGAAGAGGCAAATGCAGCACTCGTTCTCTGCGGCGGCTCAAAAGAGCCTTTTGCGCGCCAAGTGGAAGATACGCTCTTCGTGTGCCCAGGCGCGGCTACCAGCCAGGCTGGGGCCCGTTACGCCGTCGTGGACACCGAAGTCGTGCCTTGGGCGGTCCACTTTTACCAGGCGCCTTATGACAGGGAGTATGTGCAGCGGCGGCTGGAAGAGGCGGGCCACAAAAAGATATAGGTCTTATAAGACTTATACGTCCTATAAGACCTATACGCCGTAAGTTTGGGGAGAGCCGCCTACTTCAACTCTTTGATCTTGATATTGCGGAACCAGATGGGGGCGCCGGCGTGTTTGCCCTGGAATCCGATACGGCCTTTCGTGGGTAGGTCGGCTTTGGGCTTGCTCAGCCAGGACGGGATTTTGGAGCCATCGGGATTGGTTTTTGCCGACGTCCATTTGCTCATGTCCATCGAGTTGATGTGCTCGCCGTTCAAGGTCACGTCGATCTGTTTATCCACGCACTTGATGGTGAAGCGGTTCCAGTTTCCGGGTTTCTTGACAACGCTTTTCGTCGCGGCTTTGTGACCGAACACCGCGCCACACTGCCAGGTCTTCGGCGAATCAGCCCACTTCTCCGCGAAGTCGTCGGCAATCTGAATTTCGACGGAGTTTGGAATCCAGTTTTCGGGATTGCTGCAATACACAATGACCCCGCTGTTGGTACCTTCGGCGGTTTTGAACTCCAAATCGACGATGAAATTGTCGTACTCTTTCTTGGTCCAAATGGCCTTGTCTTCACTGGCCGTGAGGATGCCGTTTTCGAAGGTCCATACGCCGTCCGGTTTGTCGGCATTGGAGAGGTCGGGCTTGAACAGGTTTTTCCACTCGCTGACATCCGGATGGGCGGGTTTTTCTTCCGTTTCCACTCCCGTCTCCTGAGCATAGCCGGCGAAGGCCAGGCATGCGATCATGGTCCATACTACGATGTGCTTCATCATGGCTTAAATCTCCCAATGATTGACCCCCTTCCCGTGAAATTCACGCCGATATTCGCAGGTAGGAGGTGGTTGCGTGTTCGGATACGTTCCGTGATTCGTTGCCCGAGAGGTGATTGTACGGTCATTGGATACAGCTATCAAGCACTATGCCTGTGGCGAGACGAAAAGCTGTTGTGCCTTGCGCGGTAATTCGCAATGATTTTGTTTTGATCGTTGGGGTATGCACGCGTATTATACTGTCTCGGCGCAACGGTTTAGACAGCGCTGTGGCATCGAGAGTGCCGGACGCCGCGAAGTTATCGAAATTGAACCATGGGGATGAAACGCGTCATGACCACAAAGATTATCACCGTCACGCTCGTGTTGTGCTGCGGTCTCGCCTATGCTGCCACGGATACGCACCCGCCAACGAGTTCTCAACCCCAACCGGCGACCAAGGAATCCGCAACCCCGCAGAACAAAATGCGGGGGGTGGACGCCCTCATAAACGCCGAGCCCATGCAAGAGACCATGGACGCCGTCGAAGCCTACCTCGAAGAGCACGAAGACCTCATTGAACGCGAGGCGGAAGGTGAGGTTATGACGCTGACGGTGCGCGATTGCGTCAACATCGCCTTGGAAAACAACGAAAAGATTTTCCAGGCCGAGAGCGACGTCGATGCCGCGCGTGCTCGTATCGGACAGGCGCGCTCGCAGATGTTGCCTCGAGTGGGCGCCACGGTGTCTTTCATCCATACGGAATACGAGGATATCAAAGGGGGTGGGGTCTTCGACCTGTTTAGCGGTGCGTTCACGTCTGAATTCCAGCCAGAGGACGATTTCCGCAACGAAACCGTTACGGGCGAACAAGTGCTGTATGCCGGGGGGCGGATTCGCGCCGCCATCGACGCTGCCCGGTTTCTCACGGAGTCTAAGGAATGGCAGAAAGCCGTCACACTTGCTCAGGTCGAGTTTGACGCCAAACAAGGTTTTTACGACGTTCTTCTCGCAACATCTCTTGTGGAAGTGGCCGCCGAAAGTGTGCGTACGTTCGAGCGGAATCTTACCGATGCCCAGGAGATGTACGATGTCGGAATGATCAGCAATTTCGAGGTGCTCCGCGCGAAAACCGAGTTAGGGGCACGGAAATCGGAACTGGTGGCGGCAAAAAATGCGTTGCGTCTGGCCGAGGCCAATTTGCGGCGCGTGCTCTTCCTTCCTGAGGACACGCGGCTCGACCTCGATGCCAGTATCGAATGGGCGCCTACTGAGACACCTCTCGAAACCTACGTGGCCCAGGCCCTCGAAAACCGGCCCGAAATTCGGGCGTTGGGAAAGTCCATCGAAGCCGCAAAACAGCAGGTGCGGGGGGCCAAGGGACAATATTTGCCGCGTGTGGGCTTGCGCGCCGAATACTCGAATACGGAAAACGGCGGTCTGGTTGCGAATGATGGCTGGACCTTTACCCTCGGAGCGGAATGCGATATTTACGCGGGCGGTAAACGAAAACACGATGTTCTCGAGGCCCGCTCTCAGGTGACGAGTCTTGAACATCAGTTGTCCGATCTTCACCGACTGGTCGAACTCGATGTGACCCAGGCGCACATCAGCATTCAGGACGCCATGGCCAAGATGGAAAGCGAGCGCGGGATCGTGGCCCTTGCCCAGGAGGGCCTTCGTCTCGCGGAACTGCGGTTCCAGGAAGGAGTCGGCACCCAATCCGAGATTCTTGATGCCGAGTTGGCGCTTACGAACGCCCAGTCCTCGCTGTTTAAGTCCCTCCGGGAATTCGCCGTGGCGAATGCGTCGCTCGAACGCGCCATGGGGAACAGTTGGTGGCGCAACAAGGAAGAGTTCACCGAGTCGTTGTCTATCGTCGAGGGACCAAGCGAAGAAACGAAGTAAGGGCGGCGTAAAGGCCTTTTTTCGGGTTCTTGGGCGTTTCTTGGTGCCCCGAGGACGGTTGTCCGCTTTTCCCACCAATACTCTCCGGTCTCCGAGGATGGCCCAGGAAGAGGCGCCTCCCCCTGCCTCTGCCTCGAAAATTCGTCCGGTGTGGGACCGGCGCCCTCGCCGGTCATTATGACAAGGACCGCGGACGGGTACGTCCGCGCTCCTTGTCATAATGACCGGCGAGGGCGCCGGTCCCACACCGGACGAATTTTCGAGGCAGAGGCAGGGGGAGGCGCCTCTTCCTGGGCCATCCTCGGA
>JAWODE010000630.1:0-4248 GCA_046483455.1 Candidatus Hydrogenedentota bacterium
CGTGCAGCCTACGGTGCCCGCGGTCGCCTTCACCATCACGTAATTGGGCAGGGTTTCCTTGATGGCGCGGTGGAGGTCCACTGAAAGCGCCTTTTTTGTGCGCAGGGTATCGTAGATAGATAGGGGCAAACCTTGTGCCGCGTCGGACACCGCCTGAAAGAAAGGGACCACCTCCGCATCGGGCACTTCCAGCCAGAAGGGCAGGGCGACCTGGACCGCGTCCGCGCCGATGTCTGCCGCGTAGGCCGCGCGTTTGGTTGCGCCGCGCGCCGATGTCGCCGTGCAGCCTATCATCGCCGGTGTTCCGCGGGCGTGGCACTCCTCGACGGTCACCCGGGCTACGCGCTGGAAGTCCTCGAACTCCATGGCATAAAACTCGCCGGTGGTGCCGCCGCTATAGACGCCGGGGATGCCCGCGTCGCAGCAGCGCGCGACGGCGGCGCGATAGGATGCCTCGTCGAGTGCTCCGGTTGCGGCCCACGCCACGGGGAGTCCCGCCCAGGGGCCTTCAAAGGTTTCACGCGTGAGCATATCGTTGTCTGGTTGTATCACGGTAAAGAAATGGTAGGGGCTTTGGCTTCACTGCGCAAGCGGGGCAGTCATAAGTCTTATAGGTCCTATAGGACATATACGTTTTAAGGTAGCGCGCCTGCAATGCGGCCCCTCAGATGTAATTCCCCGCTTCGGCCCAGGCCTTTTCGAGGTCGACGCGGAGTCCCCGGCATATAAAGATGGGCTTGTTGTCTTCGGATGGCATGCAATAGGGATGACTGAATCTCGCCGCTAATGTTACTTCGTCGAATAAGGTTTTCAGTTCGTCTTCGTCAATACCAACAGTGATAACGACCCCGGTGGAAAACTCTCCCGGTCCCCAAAGATGGTAGTTGTTGTGCGTGCTGACGGCGCGGGGCAGGCCGTATTTCTTTCCGAGCAAATCAATCGCGCCGGCATTGCCGTAGTTGTCCGTGAGGATAATGCAGTCGCCATTCTCCTCTTCGGGCAGGCTTTCGTAGACATCAGCAACCAAAGCGACCATTTCTTCCCATCCGAACATGTCGGCAAAGTGCTGAGGCAGGGCGCGAATTCTCACATTTTCGTGCTTGAGTCCAACGTCTCCGCCCAAAAGCGCGTGGAAAGCGGCGGCCCGTGGCGGCGGCAGAATGGGGAGCGCGAGGGGAGCCGTCAAGGCACCGGTGATCACCAATGCGGCGGGATACGCTACCTTTAACCAACCCCAGCCGCGATTTCGAATCGTTCCTTCGAGTGCGCACGCACCCCCGGCGAGGATGGCGCAATGTGCCGGGGCCAGCCAGTAGAACTTGGCGTTCAGCGCAATGAAAGCCGTAGCCAAAAGCAGGAAACCCCACCCGACAGCGCGGTACCTGGCGCCTTCTTTGTCCCGAAAAAGAAACCACAGACCCGCGAGCCAGATGGGCACGGATATGGGATGTATCGATAAGACCTGCATATACACGGCTTCAAGTAAGGAAGCATGGTATGTCTTCCCCGAAGCATAGGCCGATGTGAGTTTGAGTGTGGGCCAGTCGTGAGCTATCTGCCACAGAATGTGCGGGGAAAAGATAGCCAGGGCAATAAGTCCCCCGAGCCACGGCCACGGGGTAAGCAACGATTTCCGGTGACGCGTAAGCACGAGCCCGAACAACACGCTCACGCCGAAAAACAAAAAGGTCAGCTTAGTCATCAGCCCCATGCCCGCCACGAGACCGAACAAGAGCCAAAGTCTCAGGTTGCCGGTTCGAAGAATGCGTACAAAAACATAGATGGCGAGGACCCAGAGGAACTGCTCGAACGCATTCACGCCGAAGAAGTGGTGATTCCCCAACAGCACCGGCGCTACGAGGGCACACAGTGCCGCCATACCCTGAGCAAACCGTTTTCCGCCGAATTCGCGTGCAATCAACCCCGTCACGAAGACCAAACCCGCCCCGGCAAGGATAGGAAACAACCGCACCGCTGGCAGCGAGTCACCCAACACGCCCTGCACAAAGGCACCAATCACCCCGATCACAGGCGGAAAATCGACATATCCCCAATCGAGATGGCGTCCGCACGCGAGATAATAGAACTCGTCGCGAAAGTATCCGTATTGATTGATAAAGGTTAGATGCAGGAGGAATTTCGCGAACGCAATGCCGCCGAGCACGGCAGTATCCGCCCGCCACCACGGTGTGGTTTTGCTATCGATCATGCGGGTTCCCCCACTTCCAAGCATTGAACAATTGCGAAAGTACTATTTGGCCGTAGCTTATACGGCGAGCTTCCAGAAATCGAGTCTATGCAGTCTCGGGGCGGATTCCAAGGCTCTAGACCCGCTTTGAGGCGCCCATTGGCCAGACATCTGTGCGAGAAAGGAAGGAAGGTGTATCATGCACGTCCAACGATTAGAGGATTAGCGATGAAAACGGACAGCATTGAGACGTTTCGTGAGAAGGACCCCGCTGTGCGCGGATGCGCCCACGGATGCTCTATGGCACGGCGGGGGTTTCTGGTAGCCGCCGGGGCAGGCCTCTGGCTCAGCGGGATGCATACGAACACCGTGTATGCAGCAAGTCGGGAGGGCGACTTCAGGCCCTATGACACGAATTCCCATTTCGCGCTCGACGAGGACGGCGCGGCTCTAATTAAGAGGGCCTATGATCTCGGCTACAAAATCCATTCCGACCATGGCGGATGCTGCAGGTGTACCGTCGCGGCACTTCAGGATGGGTTAGAGATGGTTCCCAAAGATGAGGGCCTGTTTCGTGCAGCCACTTGTCTTGACGGCGGCGCGGCGCCGGGCAGGAAACAGAACTGCGGCTGTTTTACCGGTGCGGGCATCGTCATTGGTTATATCTGCGGTGGCGAAAACTTTGGCAGCACCTCGCTGGCTCATAAACTGATTCAACAGGTGGCCCGCAAATTTCAGAAGACATACGGCAGCGTGTTGTGCCAAGACGCGGTCAAGAGCGGCGATTGCCACGAAATAGTAGGTCGTACAGCCCAATGGACGGCGGAAGCGCTGTTGACGCAGTTCTGCGGCTATATGCCTGCAACCGAACAATCAAAAAAGTAAGGAATTCTCAGTCTTACAGGATGCGCACGTCCTGTGACTTAAAAACGGAGAATCCAGACCTGGGAGTTTGGTTACGGCTTCGCGGCGGTGGGCTATAATCTGCTAAGCGTGGTATGAGCCCCCAAAGCTGGAAGGCCGCGCGGGGGCCCGCCCAAAACGGTTTTAGGGGCCTAATTTGCGGCGTCCTGAAGCTTTTCCCCGCCTTTTTCGATATCTCTGCCGAGACCGCGAATCGTGTTGCAACCAAGGGCGCTGGTTAATGCTATAGCAAGCACGGCGGCAAAAGCCGTGAGTTTCAACCATTTCATCCGTTATCCCTCCTGACTTCTATATAACCATGATAGAAATCGCCAAAGGCTAAGTCAATTGCCTTCCTGTGCTATTCGCACAGTTTTCTTATTTCTTACCACGGGCTTTAATTTTGCGTCGTGCGCGAGCGCCGGGCGACTTGGCCTCGCGCCGGAGATCGTCCCAATCCAGTTCCAGACGGCATCCCCGCTGTTTCACGATGATTGTGTCCGAAGGAAACTCCGCGTGCACATAGGGATTGTCATACCGGGGATACCCGTCCAACTCGACCGGCCGGCCGTTACGCAGGAATTCGCCCGTCCAGCCGAATTGCAGACGCCCCTGCGACGGGGAACTATAGGTGACGCCGGAGGGATCAAACACCACTTCCGCCTGTTCTATGGCGGCCATGAACGCCGCGAAGGTGCCGTGCTGGCGGCGGCTTCCCACCTCGCAGAGGTAGATGTTCTGTCTACCGGGCACAAGGAGTTCCCGGTTTTGGTCCTCGCCCGGTTCAGTTTGCCACGAGTAGGGATGTTGCGATTGGAACGCGAGATAACCCTCGCCCTTGCGCGCGAAAATCCAACCGTCCTGTTCGACGACCTCATCAAACTGGTCGCGGGGGAGCCAGGCATGCGTGAAATCGAGGGTCTCAGGAAAATACAGGCCCGGTTTATCCTCGGCGTTGTAGACAATGATGGCGACGTTCCGGTATTGGGCAACGCGCGGGAGCCATCCTTCGCCGGTCCAGTAATTGGGAGTATCGCCGGTATATTGCGCGGGATGGGAGGTAAAACACACCGCGTTTGGCCCGAGGGTCGCCTGCCAGATGTGGTGCTGGTCGCCGCCGTAGCCGACGCGGTAATCCTGGGCGGAACTTAGTAGGT
>JAWODE010000049.1:0-13458 GCA_046483455.1 Candidatus Hydrogenedentota bacterium
GGGTTTGTACCCCAATTGGATAGATTCTGTAGAAATGAATCATCTTGTTTATTCAACCCCTGCAGTTGCAGATATACAAGGCGATGATGATTTAGAAATAGTAATTGGATGCGACGATGGAGAACTACGCTGCATAGATAAAAATGGAAATCAAATATGGATTAAAGCGGGATTTAACTTTGCAACATACAGCTCCCCAATTATTGTTAACATTGACGGCGGAAATGACATTGAGGTAATAAACGGCTCTTCCGGGCGACCTTTTACATAACCTCGCGCCCTGGCGGGAATATGTGGAAACAAGTGACGGTGTGGGAGGGAATTACGCTACGATCGAGGCATTTTCGACGTTGCACAAGTCGTATGCCATCGCCGCCTGGGCGCTGCAAGACGGTGAGTGGCCACTCTGGAACGCTCTAGAAAACGCAGGAATGCCTCTGTTGGCGAATTACCAGAGCGCCGTGTTTTATCCTCTACGGCTTCTTCATGTGTTTCTGCCTCTACTCCTTGCCACAACAGTCTACGTGCTTCTCAATGTCTGGTTGTGTGGATTCAACGCCTATCTTTTCGGGCGCGGAATCGGGATGTCGCGGGAAGCGGCGCGATTTCTCTCGGTCGCGTGGATGGCAGGTGGATTCGCGATTGTGTGGTGCTACTGGACCCCGACAAATGTGGCCGCGTGGTTTCCTATTGTGTTTCTCGGGACCGAATGGCTATTGCGGGAGCGCTATCGTAAAGGGTTCGGCGCGTTCGTGTTGGGCGCAACGATGTTTATGCTGGCCGGACAGCCTGAAATTGCATTTGTGTTTGCCTTGGGCCTGGGAATGTACTTCCTGTTACGTGTGGCCTTGGAACGCCGGACCGGACGGGCATTGTGGCTACCAATCACCTTTGTTTCGGCCGGCTGGGCTGTGATTCTCGTTCTCTGCTCGGTGCAACTTCTCCCCTTTCTCGAATACCTTCAGAATACAGTGACCGCCGAAACGCGCATGCAAGGGTCCGTCAAGACCTTTCAATATGCACCTTCTGCGGCGGTAGCCATGTGGGTGTCGCGTTTCTTCGGTTCCGACACGGATGCCAACTACTGGCACGGTTCCCTGAATCAGACCTACCTGGGGATGCTGTATGCAGGAACGGCGGTCTGGATTTGCTTTCCTCTAGCTTTTCTAAAAGACCGCCAACGCAGGCGCTCGCACGTCGTGAAATCGATCGCCTTGCTGGTTCCCGCAACAGTATTACTGCTTCTAGCGTGGAGACACCCTGCCCTTGATTTTCTTAATCGCCTCCCCTTGCTGGACAGCGTGGTTCCTATGTACTACGCGGCGTTTCCTCTGTTTGCCTTGGCATTAACGGCGGCAATAGGCGTAGAAAACTGGCGGAATCGCCCACCTTCTTTTCGGTCTTTAGTCCCTTCGATTCTAATAGGAGCTGTCATCATCGCAATTGTTATTGGTTATTTTAGTTTCCAACGTCAGGTGCTCTCGATGCAGGGAGTCAGCACATTTGTCGCGCGCCGTATGTTGGTTACGTTTGTATTCTTTGTTGGGGTCTTGGTTGTGCTGGCCCTCCACATTGTCTGGAACCGGCCGCGTTTTCTTGCGGCCACCCTGACATTACTACTAGCCGTGGACCTTATCTACGCCGCACACGGTTATCATCACACCGTGCCATCGGAGCAGATACTTTTCGATACGGCGTTGACCGATTTCCTTCAAGAACAGGAGGCGCCCTCGCGAGTTTGCGTTCAAACAGCCGGCATTACGCTTGGTCTATTTCCCCTGTATGGGATCGAAACCTGGATGGGATATGAAGGTATGTATCCCCGGCGAATAACCGAGTTCCGCGCCTACTTAGGCGAAGAACACGCTCTTGGGGGGTCTATCAAGCCGGCGTGTGCCATTACACACTATTTGTACGTCGCGGGAACTGCCCCTGTCTATCCGAAGGACGAACCCGCATGCCTGACCAAAGTGGCCACGCTGGACGGCATTGACGTTTACGAAAATCTCTGCGCTATGCCGAGAGCGTACCTGGCCGCCCGCACGCTGGATATTCCCGATAAGGCCGCACGATTCAGTGTACTATCGAGTAGCGGCTTCAATCCGCGGTATACCGCCGTAATCGAAGAACCCTTGCCGGGGCCGGCGCCTTCGGCGGAGTTGTCCGACTTGGGATTCGCGGAGGTCCTCGAACGCAGCAGCACGCATGTGCGGATTCGAGCATCCTCGCAAGCGGACTGCGTGCTTGTACTCGCGGACGCGTACTACCCGGGGTGGAAAGCAACGGTTGACGGAGAACGCGTCGAGGTATTTCCGGTGAATCACGCGTTTCGCGGCATTCTGATGCCCGAAGGCGAGCACACCATCGAGTTTCGGTATTTCCCCGCAAGTTTTCTCATCGGACTGGTCATCTCTGTGAGTGCCTTGTTGATTTCCGGGGCCGCCGCTTTCTACCTCTTGTGGAGAATGACTCAAACGGAAAAGGCGCAATGCATCGACACATAACATGGAAAGAATTATGCGTTGTCGCCCTGGCGTTTCTGGCGGTCTTAGCGGCGTTTTTCCCCCGCGTGTTTCTGCAAGGTGAAACGACCCTTCCCGGCGGCTTGGTCTTTGATTCCCCGCCCTGGAACCGTTACGTACCCGAAGACCACCGTCCTGTCGCAAACTGGCTGGCACAGGAACATCTCGTGTTTTTCCGCGTGTGGTATCACATCGGAGCGGAAGCCATCCGAAATGGCGATTGGCCTTTATGGAATCACCTCCAATTGGCCGGGATGCCGCTGCTGGCGAATTACCAGAGCGCCATGCTGTATCCGCCAAAGCTCTTGCTGGCAATTTTAGATGTGGATGTGGCCTCGACGTTGCTCATGCTCTCGAAACTCTGGTTTTGCGGCATGACAGCCTATTACTTCGCGCGCCGCACGGGGCTGCTTCCTGTTTCCGCCGCATTCGCAGCGATCGCTTTCATGGTGGGCGGCTACAATATTACCTGGTTCTATTGGGTGGACGGCGATGTCATAGCGTGGCTGCCGTTGCTGCTTCTCGGCGTGGAGCTTGTCCTTCAATCGTCATACCGCAGGGGATTTTTCGGAATTTCCGCCGCGGCGGTGCTGATGCTGTTGGGCGGCCATCCCGAGAGCGCTTTTACCATAGGAATGAGCGCAGGCGTCTATTTCATTTTACGGATTGCCTTTGCTCGCCAAGACAGAAAAGCGGTCCTCAAATCAGTGCTAACCGCGGGCGGCGCATGGCTCCTAGCTTTGTGCATCGCCGCGCCGCAAATCGTGCCCTTTCTCGAATATCTGCCGCTATCCGTTGTGCGTGGCGGCAAGACTCCGGACCCCCATGCTTTGCCCCCGGAAAACCTTGTGGCGTGGTGGGTGCCGCGATTTTTCGGTTTTGGGGACCCCACACAGGGCGACTCGTGGGGAAAATACAACTCGACGTTTGCAACCAGCACATACGTTGGAATCATCACATGGTTCGGCGTAGCCCTGCTTTTTGCCACGCGAAAGCTTCGGCCTGCACAACGCCATCGGGTGTATGCGATGGGAGCCGCCGTCGCTCTTAATTTTCTGCTTGCCTATAACTGGGAATCCCTCCATCCGGTGCACAACCTCCCTGTACTTAATTCCATGTGGCGGTATTGGCACATCAGCTTCTCGATGTTCGCCCTGCCGTATTTGGGTGCAACGGGTATCGATCGCTGGTTGCGTGGGCGCTCGAGAGTTCGCGGTCTACTCTGGCCCGCGGCGTTGGCTATCGGGGCCGGTTTGGCCGTGTATGGGCTATTCGCGTTCAATCGAAAAGTGCTTGAAATGCAAGGTCATGCCGACTTCGTACGGCTGCAGATAATCGCGGCCGCGCTCTTTGCGGTGCTCGGCCTGGGCGCATTGGCATCGTGTCTGTGGATGCGTCGGAAAGAAATCTGTGGCGCGCTCATTTTGGCGGTTTTGCTGGCTGAATTCGGTTTTGCAGCCCGGGATATGCTTCCCACGGCGCCAATCCAGTGGCTGAATACCGAAACGAAGTTGACCCAGTACCTCCAGGATTTGCCCAAACCCCACCGTTTACACACGCTGTCCACCCGCGTGCGCACCGGCTTGTTTCAGCCCTACGGTCTCGAGCAATGGTGGGGGTACGACGCGATGTTTCCCAGGCGCATCCGCACCTTTGCAGCTCAGCTCGACCCGGATTTCTGGATCAGTGCGGAGCCGGCATGCGCCCTCTCGCACTATCTTCACCGCGTTGATTACACGCCCCTGTTTCCGCTCGACGAACCGGGCCGGTTCACGCAGCTTACTGAGTTGGACGGCATCGCCGTGTATCAAAACAACCGGGCGCTTCCGCGCGCCTATATCGTCTCTACCGCCCAGATTGTATCCGATGAAGACGAACTGTTTGCTTTCATGCGGAGCAAAGATTTTGATCCCAAGCGGCAGGTCTTGTTACAGGAAAAGCCCCCAGGATGGCTTGTCGAGCATAACGAAGCTCCGCAGAAGGTGGCTGGAACCGCCCGGGTTACCGAACGCACCTCAACTCGTGTGAAAATCCAAACCGAAACCGAAGCCCCGGGCATACTCGTGTTGGCGGATGCCTTCTATCCTGGCTGGAAAGCGTACATTGACGGACAAAAGACTGCGATATTTCCCGCGAACTATGCATTTCGGGGCATTGTTGTGCCCGCCGGAACGCACGAAGTTCGTTTCGAATACGGACCGGTATCGTTCTTTGGGGGTTTGGCACTTTCGATCGCCGCCATGGTGATAAGCTTGCCGGTTGCTCTCATGGCATTACGCAAACAGGTGAAAGCATGAACGATAGAGTGGAGCAGCCGCGGTCTTCTTCTCTCGGTTGGCGGGAAGTATTGGTCCATGCGCTCCTGCTGCTCGTCCTTTTGGCCGTTCTATTTCCCGGTGTTTTTTTTCGTGATGAATTGGCGCTTCCTGGGGGATGGCTGACGACGGTTAAACCGTGGTCGCAGCACATGCCAGCCGAGGCGGAAGCTCCAAAGAACTCGATGACCCACGAAGCGTTCGTTTTCCTCACCAAAACCTATTTTGTCACACAGGAATCTTTGGAAGCGGGGGAGTGGCCGCTATGGAACAGATACGAAATGATGGGCATGCCTCAGCTGGCCAACTACCAGTCGAACCCGTTCTATCCTTGTCGCCTCTTGAATGTTTTTCTCGGCATCTATGCGGCGACCTCGACGGCGCTGTTGCTGCGGCTGTGGATGTGTGGGATGAGCGCCTATATCTGCGGTCGCGGCATTGGCATCGGTAAAGGCGCATCGCGCTTTTTCTCGTTCGCGTGGATGCTTAGCAGTTTTAACCTACTCTGGGCCTACTGGCCGGTACCGGACAACTCGGCGTGGGCGCCGCTGATTTTCCTCGGAGCCGAGTGGCTTTTGCGGGGCCGTTCGCGGCGCGGGTTTGCTCTTCTGACCGTTTCGGCCACCTTAACACTGTTAACGGGGCATCCGGAGACCGCTTTGGCCTTCGGACTCGGTATCGGCATGTACTTCCTGCTGCGTGTTGCCTGGATGCTTTGGACACGGCAACCTGTCCGGCGGCCCATTGGGCTTGCCCTCGGCGCGTGGGGCGTCGCCCTCCTCATCGCAGCCGTGGTCATAGTGCCGTTTCTCGAATACATGTTCCATTCCCACACGGTCGCGTTGCGCGATGTCAATAACATTGAGAAGCACTTTATACCCTTAGGCGGCCTCCTCGGCCTCTGGGTTCCCCGTTTTTTCGGAGCCACTGTGGACGGCAACTATTGGAACGAGCTCAATCCAGAGTATTTGAATTGGAGTATCTTCATTTCCATGCTGTACCCCGGCATGGCCGTCTGGTTCGCCATCCTGTCGCTTTTTTCACGAAGCCGGTCCTGGGTACACGGGATGGCTGTGTGTGTAGGCTTCCCGGCGCTCTTGCATCTCTTGATGACGGTCAACACACCGTTCATGCAACCTCTCCACACACTGCCGCTGCTGAGTGCCATGTGGCGCTGTTGGTACGTTTCCTTTGCCATGTTCGCGTTTGCACTTCTTGGAGCGCTAGGTCTCGAGCATTGGCTTCGTCATAAACGTCCGCTCAAGGCTATGGCGCCTCACATCATTGGTGCCGGGGTTATTGGGGCGATTATCGTTGCCGTTTTATGGCTAAACGCTCCGATCATGCGGCAATTGGAGATGTTGTCCTACGTACATCGGGAAATCGCCACGGCGTTTATCTTCGCACTGTGCAGTCTCATTCTTTTTGCATTGGCGGGACGGTTTCCGGACTATCGCCGGTACTGGGTACTCGCTCTGACTCTTCTACTGACAATCGATCTTCTTTACGCCACGCGCGACATGCATCCCACCAGCCCCAAGAAATGGGTCTTTCCTGAGACACAAGCCACGAAATACTTTCAGAATCTCCCTGATCAACCGCGGGTCGGCGTATTCACAGCGGGGATAAATCCGGGATTGTTTCCCCAATGTGGCATCGAGCAACTATGGGGACACGACGGGATTTACCCGCACCGGAACATCGTGTTTCTGGGAGAGTTAGGCATTCCAACCGCGGAGACGGCTTTGGCTATGGAGCCTGTATGCGGCGTGACGCACTATCTTTATGATCCCGAGATCCCTGCCCGCATGCCGTTTGACGATTCCGCGCGGTTCAAACTGGTGCACACGGTCGATGGTATCGAGGTCTACGAGAATCTTCGAGCTTTCCCACGGGCTTTCCTCGTAAATCATGCCCAAACGGTCGCGACTTTGGACGAAATGTTCGAAATCATGGCGGACCCGGGGTTCGAACCGCGAAAGACCTGCCTGCTCGAAAGTCCCTTGGTGGAACCGTTGCCGTCAGATCACGATATGGCCGAAGGACACGCCCAAGTGATAAAACGAAGTGGCAACGAGGTCATTATCGAAGTAACCGCGGAACAGGACGCCATTCTGGTGCTAAACGACGCGTTCTATCCCGGCTGGAAAGCGTGGATCGATGATGGTCCCACGGAGGTATTTCCCGCGTATAGCATATTTCGAGCTGTGCGTGTTCCGGAAGGAGACCACACCATCGTGTTCCGTTTCAGGCCCTGGAGTTTTCGCATCGGCCTTAGCCTTTCGATCGCAACCCTGCTGTTCGCACTTGTCTGGGCACTCTGGTATCTGCGGCGGTCAGGAATGGGGGAGAGAGCGCGCCTTTGGAAAAACCAAACAGGTCGACAGTCCTGACCTGGAAGCGCCGACCGCCGACTCGGCATTCTTCTATTTTCTGACTGCCGGCTTAGCGCCCGGTGATCTCGGCAAATGATAGCTTCACCCCCATGCAGCCATTTAATCCAGGGGAAATAGGGCATCGATGGTCTGCAATTCCTCGTCGCTGAAGACCGTGTTTTCAAGCGCACCGGCACAGTCCTTCACCTGCTCGGGCGTACGTGCGCCAATGAGGGCGCTGGTGACGCGGGGGTCGCGCAGCACCCACGCGATCGCCAATTGAGCTACGCTTTGTCCGCGGGCCTTTGCCAAATCCGCCAGCTTGCGCACCCGTGCCACGATGTCTTCTGTAACGGCGTCTTTACTCAGGAAACTGTCCGAATCGGCCGCGCGCGAAACTTTGGGAATGGGATTCGCCGGGTCCAGGTATTTGTTGGTGAGTAAGCCCTGCGCCAAAGGGGAAAATACAATGACGCCCACACCATATTCTTCGGTGTACTCGAGCAAATCGTATTCGATCCACCGATGCAACATGTTGTAACAGGGCTGGTGAATGGTGATAGGTGTCCAGTCGTGGCGTTTGACGGTTTCAACTGCCTGTACAAAGAAGGCGCCCCGGTAACTGCTGACGCCGGCATAAAGCGCCTTGCCTTGTTTAACGATCAAATCGAGCGTCCCCAGCGTCTCTTCGAGCGGGGTATCCGGATCGGGACGGTGCGAGTAAAAGATATCGACGTAATCCAATCCCAACCGTTGTAGGGACTGATCAAGGCTCGCCACGAGGTATTTCTTGCTGCCCCATTCGCCGTAAGGTCCCGGCCACATGCGGTACCCCGCTTTGCTCGATATGATCAATTCATCCCGGTGACCACTGAAATCCTCTTTGAGGATACGGCCGACGCGTTCTTCGGCGCTACCCGGTTCGGGACCGTAGTTGTTGGCGAGGTCGAAGTGGGTAATGCCCAAGTCGAACGCTGTTCGCATCATCTCGCGGCACGTATCGTGATTGGCGCGGGTGCCGAAATTGTGCCACATGCCCAAAGAAACCGGCGGTAACAAAAGACCGCTCTTGCCGCACCTGCGGTAAATCATTTTTTCGTAACGATTGTCTTCAAAGATCATTTAATGGCTCCTTCAGACGGATTTCGCTGTTATAACAGCGCGAGAACCCGGCCAAGATATGTATAATCCGCCAGTATCATTGGTTGTTTCGAAGTAAAGATGGCAGAATAGCCCCGTGACAGTCAAAACACATCACATAACGTGGCGCGAACTCATTCTGCAGGGTCTGCTGCTGGTTCTCCTGCTGGCCATACTGTTTCCCCCAACATTTCTGAAGGGCGAAATCATCCTTCCCGGTGGACTTTTGTTCGAGGGACCGCCCTGGAAGGCCTACGCGCCCGAGGGGTTTGAACCTCCAAATAACGAGCCCGCGTTCGAGACGCTCATCCAGACCCATTACTGGTTTCATCTATCGAAAGAGATTCTGCGGAACGGCGATTGGCCCTTTTGGAACCATCTTCAGTTTGGCGGAATGCCGCTGCTCGCGAACTACCAGAGCGCGGTGTTTTTCCCGCTCAGACTCCTGCACTTAGTGATGGATGTTCATGTTGCCACGACGCTGTTCTTTCTCTTGCGCCTTTGGCTTTGCGGTATGTTCTGCTATATATGCGCGCGGGAATTCGGCCTGAGTGGCCTTGCCGCGGCATTCGCCTCTCTGGCCTATATGGTAAGCAGCTATAACATCACGTGGATGTACTGGCCCTTACCCGGCGTAGCCGCCTTTCTGCCCCTTGCCCTCCTGGGTTCGGAGTACATTGTGCGGAAACGCTATACCAAAGGGTTCTTCGTTTTTGTATTCGGCGCAACAATGCTGATGTTAGCCGGCCATCCGGAAACCGCGTTTACAGGGTGTTTCGGGCTGGGAATCTATTTCCTGCTTCGGCTCGTCTTGGCGCGCAGAGACGTTGGTCCAGTATGGAAACCCCTCTTCGTAATTTCAGCGGCATGGGTTGTGGTGCTGTCGGTATGCGCTGCACAAATTCTGCCTCTTATGGAATACATCCCCAGGAGTCACACGGTCGTTCCCGAACTCAGGCGGGTTTCCGCCGAGCACTACGCCCTGCCACTCATTTCTTCCGTACTTTTCTTCGTGCCCCGTTTCCTTGGAATGACGGCCGATAATACGTTTTGGTTAGACCACCCGGAGAATTCAAACCTGGTCGCGTTTATCTATCCGGGCATCGTGGTATGGGCGGCGATTGCATTGCTTACCGCGAGAGCACCTTGGAGAACCGCACAGCGCCGGCGCGTAATAGCTTTGGTGGCCTGCGTATTTGTGCTGGCGCTCCTCGCATTCAGAATCGAACTACTGGCGCCTATCCATCAGATGCCTCTGTTCAAATGGATTTGGCAGCGCTACCACATGACTTTCGTGATGTTGGCTCTTCCTCTCCTGGGCGCATTCGGTATCGACCACTGGCTCAGTAAACCACGGACGTTTCGGGATCTGCTCCGGCCAATAATTTGTCTGGCGATTCCCGCCGTGTCCGTAATGGCCTTGTATGCCTTTTACCATCAGTATCTCGTTATGGAAGGCCTTGATGGTTACGTATTGCGTCAAATCCTCATTGCAGGCGGCCTTCTAGGTGCTTCCCTGTTTGCCTTACTGGTTTACACTTTGGCGAATGGCCGCGGGGTTGTGCTCAAGGCCGCGCTGTGTATCCTTGTTTCCGCGGACTTGGCATTTGCTGCCAGAAATCTGTTGCCGACGACGCCTCGTGACCTGATGTATCCGTCTACAAAGCTTACCAATAAACTGAAAGAGGTGGAGAAGCCCCATCGCTTCAGCGTTTTCAGTGCAGGCATCAAACCTGGACTTCTTCAAATGTACGGCGTTGAGCAATTGTGGGGGAGCGACGGCATTTATCCCGCCCGCATGATGCGGTTTATGGATGAATGCCATCCCGAAGCATGGGATACCATGGAACCGGTGTGTGCGGTCAATTACTACCTGTATCGGGAGGAATCGTACGACGTTTCGAAAGCCGATCCCCGTTTCCGTCATATAGCAACGCTCGATGGGATACACGTGATGGAGAACAGGACGGCGTATGACCGCGCGTTTCTTGTGCCGCGCCTGGAAGTTATCGAAGACGTGGATGCTCTCTTCAAGCGGATACGTTCACCCGGCTACAATCCGAAGACCGTGGCATTAACCGAGCTGCAGCCCCAATCACCGGTGCCCGAGGCATCGACTACAGAGTTGGGCACAGCCACGGTGACGCACCGCTCGGCCAATAAGCTTACCGCGGAAGTGGACGCTGCCGAACGTTGCTTCCTCGTAGTCTCCGAGGCGTATTATCCGGGGTGGCATTCATACATTGACGGAGAAAAGGCGGAAGTCCTGCCCGTGTATCATGCTTTCCGGGGGGTGATTGTTCCTGAAGGCGAACATACCGTGACGTTCCGAATGGAATCCCCGGTGTTTTATGCGGGCCTGACTGTTTCGACCGTTGCGCTGGTATTGGGGCTCCTCGCCGCCGCGCGGGTACTTTGGAAAGGCCCGCGCACGTTGCAGAACAGACCTTGTGGGCGGAAAAAGGACCACAAAAGTGAATCGTGATATCCATCAAATCTCGTGGCGGGAGTTGCTGCTGCATGCGCTGCTGCTCGTGGTGATACTCGTCTGCTTATTTCCCGCGACCTTTCTTAACGGTGAGCGCACGGTGCCCGGCGGACTTCTCTACGAGCGAATTCCGTGGAAACATTATCAACCTGCCGACCTGGAGCCCATCAAAAACAAAATTACTTATGAATATCTGTTGCATTTCGCAAAATTCCATGCTGTCGAGCATATGGCCCATGAATTTAGCGAGTGGCCCCTCTGGAACCCCTTGGAACTCACGGGTACGCCCCTTTTGGCCAACTACCAGAGTGCCGTGTTTTTCCCGTTGCGGTTCCCCCATTGGTTTTTGGACCAGTTCCTGGCGGACACGATCTTTTTGCTGTTACGCCTCTGGCTTTGTGGTTTCACCGCGTATCTGTGCGCCCGCGGCTTTGGTCTAGAGACAGGGCCTTCACGCTTTTTCTCGTTAGCGTGGATGGCGAGCGGCGTGTGTATCACCTGGTTTTACTGGCCCGAACCGCAGATAATGGCCTTTCTACCGCTCGTTTTGCTCGGGGCCGAGTACTTGCTGATGAAGCAGTACCGCCGGGGATTTGCCACGCTCACCGTCGGAGGCATTCTCATTTTATTGGCCGGCCATCCTGAAACAGCGTTTTTGGGGTGTCTCGGCATCGGCGGGTATTTTGTACTGCGACTCGCCATGCAACGGCCTTCGGGAAGGCATCTGCGGCGTTCCCTGGCATTGGGCGCGGCAGCCTGGTTCATCGCGCTCCTTGTATGCGCACCACAAATCCTGCCGTTTCTCGAGTACGTGCGCAACAGCAATATCTCGGTGACATCGTACGAACATACCATCTCGAAGTATTCCGGGTTGCCGCTTCAAACCCTTGTTTGCGTTATTGTGCCCCGCTTCTTCGGCGTTTCAGCGGACGGGAACTTCTGGTTGGATGAGGCGGACAATTCAAATACTACGACGTATCTCTATATCGGGGCTGTAACTTGGGCGGCGATTACTTTGTTATTCGCCCGAGGCAAATATTCGTCCCGCATGCGCGCCCAGGTCATCGGATTGACGGCGCCCGCTGTTGTTGGCGGTTTCCTGGCCTTGCGCTCGCATCCTCTGGAAGCTCTGAACCAGCTTGCGATCTGGAAATATTGGTACATCACATTCACATTATTTGCTTTGCCGTTACTCGGGGCCCTGGGTATCCAGCATTGGGTCTCGATCAGGCGCACGCTCCGCGATATAACTTTCCCGGCCGTGGTGGTTGTTGCGCCATTCCTTTTTGTCGCGGGACTGTTTTTCTTTCACCGGCATGTGCTGGCTCTTAAGGCAATGGACGGCTACGTATTGCGCCAAATAGTTTGCGCGGCAGGTTTCGCCGGCGTTGGCCTGGCCATCGCGGCGGCCGCGTGTTTTCGCGCGCCCGCACGGACAATAACCGGCCTTTTGGCACTGGTCCTGGCGGTGGATATGGTGTTCGCCGCCCGAGATCTCTTGCCGACCTCTCCCGATGCGCATCTTTACCCGGAAACACGCTTGACTTCTGAACTGCAGGCTTTGGGACATCCGACGCGCATCAGTGTGATTACCGGGGGAATCGACACGGGACTGTTTCAACATTATCGCATCGAGCAACTGCACGGGTACGAGCCGATTTATCCAAGGCGTGTTCTTGAGTATCTCGAGCAAACCTATCCGAAAGCCTGGACACAGGCGGAACGCTTATGCTCCCTCGACTATTACCTGTTCCCCCATCGGGGGGAAGCCCAAAGCGCTGCCCCGGCGACGATGGAACGTGTGGCGACCGCTGACGGAATTGATATCTTCCGGAATCCCGCAGCCCTACCGCGAGCATTTTTAGTTCCCAGCCTTGAGACCGTGCCGGATTCTGGCGCCCTGTTCCAGCGCATGCAAGACAAGGCCTTTGACCCGACTAAAGTCGCCCTTACTGCTGCCCCCATCGAACCTTTTACCGCGGAAACTGCCTCCGTACATGCCGGTAACGCTCATATCGACGCCTGGACACCCACAAAAATCGGCGTTAAGGTCGACCCCGCGACTCGATGCGTCCTGGTGCTTACGGATGCCTTTTACCCGGGATGGAAGGCCTACCGGGACGGTGTCAAAACGAAGGTATTCCCTGTTTACCATAATTTCCGGGGGATCATCGTGGAACCGGGGAGTTCTCGCGTAGAATTTTGTTTCGAACCCACTTCGTTGGGCGTCGGGTTGTGGGCGTCCTCCGTCTCGATGTTATTCATGTTGCTTTGGGCGGTCTGGACTCTTGTGCGGCGACGGTCTATCGCACCTGAATCACGACGATAGGACCAATTCCTTAGCCGCGATTGAGATTCTCGGGTGCAACTCCATTTGGTCTTTCTTATTCCGCCTGGATTCAAGCACTAAGTGCAAGGCGATGAGCGGTGCGCTGTTGTAGGAAGACTTCGTTTGGTGTTCGGTATCCGAGTTTTTTTCTTGGCCTGTTGTTCAACTCCTCGGCAATATGGTCTAGGTAATCTTGAGAAATGTCGGTGAAGTCGGTGCCTTTGGGCAAATAACGGCGGATGAGCCCGTTGGTGTTCTCGTTGGTGCCGCGCTGGTACGAGGCGTAGGG
>JAWODE010000145.1:0-3411 GCA_046483455.1 Candidatus Hydrogenedentota bacterium
CCCAGGAAAACGATATCACTACAAGAAAACGGGCTGAAAGCCCGTAACATCCATAGGTCAAGCGATGTGCCGGTCCTTCAGACCGAGAGATGTATACGAATGCGTATATACCCAGCCCTTCAGGCTGGGCTGGTATGTTAGCGCGCCTTCGGCGCTCCAGATGGCCGAGTAGTCTCCAGCCTCACCAGATGGGTGACTCGCCTATTGAATCTGTACCCGATAGCCACGGCACTCTTGAGTTATGTAGTCGCATGTTACCCGGCGATCTGAGGAGCTTCTTGCACATGCCGTGCCATCGGCTTATCATTGGAAAGCAACACGCAAAAGGGGGGCTCGATTATGGATATGGCGCGCGTCTGGCCAATTGTCTGTCAATACGGCATTGGGGGCATTCTTCTTGCCATCGGCATCTGGAGCGGCATCAGCGGCGGATATCTCGACCTGAAACACCCGCGAGACAGGCGTCTACTTTACATCCTGGCGGGAGGCTTTTTGTTCTTGCTCGTCCTTGTGTCGGTCTTCACATTCTGGCTGCCGTATGTGCCGGCCGAAGGGGGAGCATAATGGAAACGACGGAGTTTATCGGAACCCGGACGGACCTCGTTGTCATTTTTGCCTATTTTTTGGCCATTGTGGGCTTCGGGCTGTATTTCGGACGCTACACGCGCAACACCAAGGACTTCTTTTTCGGCGGGCAGCGGTTCGCATGGTGGCTGATCGCGTTTTCGTGCGTCGCGACAACCGTGGGCAGCTACAGTTTCCAGAAATACAGCAAGGTCGGGTTCGACTATGGGCTCAGCAGTTCGCAGACGTACCTTAACGACTGGTTCTGGATGGGCATTCTGCTCCTCGTCTGGCTGCCCATTATCTACTACCAGCGGCTCGGTTCGATACCCGAGTATTTCGAACGCCGCTTCGGTTCGATGGCCCGCATGGCGGCCACCGCCATTATCCTGCTTTACATTATCGCTTACATCGGCATTAACATCTTTACGGTCGGGAAGGTCCTCAACGCCTTGCTGGGATGGTCGGTGCTTGCCAGCGCAATTATCACCACAGTGCTGGTGACCCTCTATGTCTTCGTCGGCGGGCAGACCTCGGTGATCATGACCGATCTGGCCCAGGGCATCATTCTCCTCATCGCGGGCATCGGGGTTTTCCTCGCGGGAATTGCGCATTTTGGCGGATTCGCCGATTTCTGGGCCCTCCTGCCTCAGGGCCATCGCTTCGCCTTCTCCGAGTTCAGCGCGCCGGACAAGTTCAGCTTTATCGGCATCTTCGCCCAAGATGGGCTCTGCAACACGGGGGCGTTCATGCTGATGAACCAAGGCATCGTCCTGCGGTTCATGTCGTTGCGGAGCGTGCACGACGCCCGGAAGATGGCGGTGTGCTGGGTGTTGGTGCTTGCGCCTCTGGCCGCAATTGCCACGAGTGGCGCCGGCTGGATCGGACGCGCGCTGGTCGCCAACGGAGAACTCGATATGGACTCCAGCGAGGCGTTTGTCCAAACCGCATGGTTTCTGTGCGCGCCGGGCATCTTCGGCTTTGTGCTTGCCGCCCTTACGGCCGCTCTTATGAGCACCGCCGACACACTCATCAACGCCGTCAGCGCGGTGTTTGTCAACGACATCTGGCGGCGTTTCATCCGGCCCAACGGAACCGAGGTCCAGCGTCTGAAAGTCGCGCGCATCATGAGCTTGGTGGCCGCTGCGCTAGGCCTGGCGCTGGTGCCCATCTATTACTACCAGTACGAAAGCATCTACCAGGCCCATGCCGTAGTGACCGGCTCGATTCCCGCTCCAATGGTTGTGGCCATTCTGCTGGGCATTCTATGGAAGCGCTACACGCCCAAGGCCGCCGTCGCGACCTTGGTGGGAGGGCTTGTCGTCATCGGCATTTCCTTCATCCCGCCCTTTGACAGATGGCTCATCGGGCCGTTCTCTTTTGGCATGGGCAGAAGTAGTTACGGGTTCATGCGCGCACTGTACGGCCTTACGGCCTGCGGTGTGATTGGCGTGGTCGTCAGCCTTTTTACCAAGCCCAAGCCACTGGCTGAAATCACCGGCCTCGTTACCGGCACCCAGCTTGACGCCATGCGCGTGTACAAAGGCGGCGAGCCCAACCGCTTACCCGGCAAGAAGGCCCGCATACGCGTCGAGGCCGACGCGACCCTTTCTGACGCCGAAACGGCCGTCGTGCCCAGACGCGCGCTCGAGCGCATGGCCGCCAATCCGGGCGATATCCTTTATGTGTCCGACCCGCGATGGTGGTTTGGCGGATTGCGGTCCGTCCACGTCCGCGCAGGGCAAACTGCTGAGGACGACGTGCTTCGCATTCATCCCGACGCCTTGGCCGACGCCCACCTCGACGACGGACAAGAAGCGATCATCGAGAAAATCATTTAGTTCCGTTCATGTGAGTGACAAAGCGACAAAGCCCTCTGGTATCGCCGGGAAAACGCCACTCGGGGCTCGGGAGCCGGCGCGCCTGTGGCTACCCGGCTCAAATCCATGCCCTCACTGCCACGGACGGCCATGCAAAGCTTGAATGCTGCTCCGGTACACCAACGGAAGCCAATAGTCTCAAAAAAGCGCGACGAGCCAGGCAGCGAACCCACACAGGCTCAAGATAGAGCAGACAGCTAGTTCCTGTGCCACCCAGTTCTTGCCCGCCCATGCCATTGCCGCACAATAGATCACAGCAAAGATTACCAGGCCAAACACAAACGGCGATGCCCTGTGCACTTCACGGGCTTCCTGCCACTCTCCCCGCGTAAGGTGGGCCAGGGCGGTGGTCATTCCACACGACGGGCACCGTTCCCATCCGGTAACGGAGCAAATCAGGCACGGCGGCAGCCCCAATTGTGCATGCGTTCCTTGGCCATCCGGGCTGGGTTCAAGGAACCGGCAGGTGAGAAGGCCCGCCAGTAACAGCGCGGCCATGCTTCCATGCAGCCAACGCGACCCTGCCGGAGAAAGCGGAATCCCCAATGAAAACCCACGGTACCACGCTCCCGCCCCTCGCCGAACCATCAGAAGAATCTCCAGGGATGAATGGGCCCCTTCTTAATCCGGCTGGCAACCACGAGGGCGTCGGTCAATAGAATACTCTTGTAAGGGATATACAAAATCGACCCCATTCCGCACGTGGAAGCCACCATCATGGGCCAAAACACGAAATCGAGAATGAGGAAAACAACGCCCTTGCCTGTCTGGCCCATATAGAAATATGGCACAGACAGGTGTATTAAACCTAAGACTACCAGGAGCACAATATTGATATTCGTTGGGCCTATGTACGAGGACGGAGCGGCAAAGGTGGAAGGCACGGTCACAAAAATATTCTGACCCGCCGGCGTGGTTGCCGGGACGGGCGTGGACTGCGGCTCTGGCGGTGCCGGGGTGTTCTGAG
>JAWODE010000231.1:0-5720 GCA_046483455.1 Candidatus Hydrogenedentota bacterium
GCAGGGTCCCCGTCGCCGCGCCCGCGGCACCGATGAGCCCGGCCTCCGCTAACAGGACGCGTAACACTTTTACACAAATTCGCCGATCTGTTCCCCCTCGCGCGTGGCGGTGATGACGGGGCAATATCCAGCCCGGTGGGATATCCACAGCTATCTGAATTCGCGCGGGCGCAATCGCGAACGCGGCATGGCGAACTACCTTGATCCCATCGCACCGACAACGGCGCAGCTGCTCAAAAACGCCGGATACGCGACGGCCCATTTCGGCAAGTGGCACGTCGGCGGGGGGCGCGACGTGGATGACGCGCCGCTGCCTCAAGCCTACGGCTTTGACGAATCGCTGGTGTGTTTCGAAGGGCTTGGCGACCGTATCCTGTTTCCCAACGACGGATTGTCAGACCAGAGCGCAAAACTGGGCCACGGCGCCACGACCCGCGTGCCCAAACACCAGTCTACGGAGACCTACGTCGACCGGACCATCGACTTCATGCGCAGCAACCGCAAAAAGCCGTTTTACATCGAACTGTTTCCCAACGACGTGCACGACGCCCATCTGCCCAAGCCAGGCGCGGCCGAGAAATTCAGCGATATTACCGACAATCCCTTCGAGCGGTCCTTTTTCGCCGTGCTCGAGGAACTCGACCGCCAGCTCGGGCGGGTTGTCGCTGCCATAGACGACCTCGGGAAGGCCGGCAACACCCTCATCGTGTTCACGAGCGACAACGGGCCCACGGATTGGCCGCATTATTACAAGAAAGGGCATCAGCCCCCCGGGTTTACGGGGCCGCTGTACGGACGCAAATGGAGCCTGTATGAAGGAGGCATCCGCATGCCGTTCATCGCCCGCTGGAAAGGCGTTATTCCGGCGGGAATCACGAATGACGAGACCGTGATGTGCGGTATCGATCTTTCTCCGACGTTCTGCCGCCTCGCGGGCACTGAGACCGATCCTACCCATCCGCCCGACGGCGAAGTCATGATCGATGCGCTGCTGGGAAAGAAACTCGAACGCAAGAATCCCGTATTCTGGCAGTATGGGAAGCCCTATGCGCAATTGATGCCGGGAAATCCCGATTTTGTGAGCCCATCACTGGCGGTCCGCGACGGCAAATGGAAACTGCTTGTCAATCCGGACGGCTCGAATGCACAACTTTACGATCTCATCGAGGACGTCGGCGAGACCCGAGACCTCGCTAAAGAATTTCCCGAGAAAGCCGCCGAACTCTGGCAGCAAATCCGGGCCTGGGCCGCGCGCATGGATATCCCCGTCGAGGACAAGCCGCTCGCATAGTGCAGAAGCCCGTCGCGGTACCAGTAATCGCGGCAAGTGCGATCAATTCGCGGCCTTAAACACCTTGGGTTTTACAAGCCGTTCGAAGTCCTTGTATGGGACCCGAATGACTTCGGTATGAGACCCGGCATTAAAAGCAATACGCTGGTTGTCGGTCAGACCTTCTTCAATGTACACGTCCATCCCATACAGATTTCCGAAAGGCGGCATGGCCCCCGGATCGCAGTCAGGGAAAAGTCCCTTAAACTCCTCTTCACTGGCCAGGGTGGCGTCTTTCACGCCGAGTGCGTCCGCGAGCTGGTCGAAATGTACCTTATGGTCGGCGGGCAACACCACCATGGCCATGTCGCCGTCAAGTTTGACCATAACCGTTTTTGCCATTTCCTTGCCCGGTATATGGGCCGAAGCGGCCACTTCCTGAGCCGTATAGGCCTTCGAGTGACTTATCGTTACGTATTTGATGCCTTCGCTGTCGAGAAATGCCTTCAGTTTCTTCACCGGCATAGCGCCCTCCCTTCGCTTCCCTGAATGCAGCCCCAGGGATCGGGTTCTTTGTTCCGCATGCCCAACTGCCTCCAGTCTAACACGAAGTGCGGGAAATGAGCACTTTGACTGAAATCTCCTCATCGCCGGGCTAAGGCACGACAAATGGAAACTGTGCAAACGATGCCGCCCAACCTAGTCTCTGGGTAATACGACAGAACCGTTCTGCTTTCCCAAGTAAAGTAGGGGTAGGCCGCTTTGCCTGCCTCTGACAATGAGCGCGGACGTATCCGTCCGCGGTAGTCTTATGGACGGGCTGGAAAGCCCGTCCTCCGTTGCCGGAGTGGAGACCACGCGCAGGGCCGCGTGGTCGGAAGAGTCTCGCGGTCGGAAACCGCGACACAGCGGGGGGGGCTATTCGCAATACCGAAGCCGCGCGTCTTACCACGCGAGCCCGCGTCGACTCCGGACGCGCCAGTTTCATTGCGGCCAGGCCGTGCTGTGTGCGTCCGTGTCCGTCCGTGTTCCCCTGTCTTCACGTGCGCCATTCCGCCTACGTCAGAAACGCATACCGCAGCACCAGCAGCGCGGCGACGACATACATGACGGGGTGGACCTCTTTAAAGCGGCTGGTGGCGGCTTTGATAGCGACGAAGGAAATGCATCCGATGGCGATGCCCTCATGGATCGCGTAGGCAAAGACCATCATCGCCACGGTCAGGAAGGCAGGCAAGCTTTCGGTAATGTCGTCCCAGGCGATTTTACGCAGCGAGCCCATCATCAGGAAGCCCACGACAATGAGGGCGGGAGCGACGGCCGGATACATGGCCACGTGAGCGGATGCAGGGTCGACACCATAAAACGCGGGACCAACGTCTTGGCCCACGACTTGCACAACCGGCGCCAGGAGGATAGCGAATACGAAACAGATGCCCGTCACCACCGCCGCAAGCCCGGTTCGTGCACCCGCCGCGACACCGGTGGCGCTTTCGACGTAGGTGGTCACGGTGCTGGTGCCGAAGAGGGCGCCGATGCACGTGGCGGCGGCGTCGCTGAAGAAGGCGCGTCCCGCGCGGGGAAGTTTCCCGTCGTCGCCGATATATCCGGCCTGTTTCCCGACACCGACGAGCGTGCCGATGGTGTCGAACATGTCCATGAAGAACAGAAGCGCGATAGCCCTCAGGGCGCAGCCCCAATTTGCGAATAATTCGCTGAAGTCGAGGTTGAAGAAGGTTTCGGTGGACCACTCGATGCCGGTCTCCGGCCACGGGAGAATACCGGTAACGAGTCCAAGGGCCGTAGTAGTCAAAATGCCGATGAGGATGCCGACGCGCACGCCGAGCGCCATGAGTGCGGCGGTCAGGAACACGCCGACCACCGTGATAAGCGGCACGCCCATGGTGAAGTCGCTCAGGGACACCATTGTCACGGGATCGAGTGAGATGATGCCGCCCCATTGCATACCGACAAAGGCGATGAACATACCAATGCCGGGCCCAATGGAGTTCTTGAGGCAGTCGGGCAGGATTTTCATCAGCCGTTCGCGCGCGCCGAACAGCGACAGCAGCAGAAAGAGCAGTCCGGCGATAAACACGATCGCCAGGCCAGCCTGCCACGAGAAGCCCATGGCGATAACGATGGTGAACGAAAAGAAAAAATTCTCGCCCATGCCCGGAGCCAGCGCGAAAGGATAACGCGCGACGAATCCCATGAGCAAGCACGCCACTGCCGAAGCGAGGCACGTCGCCAACAGCACCGAGCCGCCGGGCATGCCGCCTATTTGGAGCACGGTGGGTTGCACGAACACGATGTAGCTCATCGTGGCAAAGGTGGTCAGTCCCCCAAGCACCTCCCGCTGCAGGGTCGACCCGGATTCGTGAATTCCAAAGAAACGGTCAATGACGTTCATGGCTCCCCCAATAGAAAAACCGCTGTGCAATGTCAGACATCATTGTAGCGCGGGCGTCTCGCCTGCATCTCAAATGCGAAAACCCTCAGGACAGCGAACCATGAGCCCTTGGGCTCACCCGTAGACCATGAAAATGCCGCCAACCACGCTCCGGCAACGGAGGACGGGCATTCCTGCCCGTCGATAAGACCACCGCGGACGGATACGTCCGCGCTCCTTGTCATAATGACCGGCGAGGGCGCCGGTCCTACACCGGAGAGCTTTTCGAGGCAGACACCTCTCGCTCCTCCGTCACTCACGTGTATCAGTCCCGGGTTTTCGCAATACCTGAAACGGGAAAGTTTCCACCCTACCCGCCGAACGGGCTAGCCCAGATATTTCACAGCTTTCAACTGGTCAGCATGCGAGCCTTACGCAAACAGCTTTGCATCAACGTATTGCGGTTTTCAAACCCCTGAGCCTGCTGTGAAATATCCCAAACAGTCTGTGTGCAGAAAAAACATATGCTTTGTTCACAACTCAAGTCTGCGCATTTCCCACCACCGCAGACACGCCTACGGTGGTGAGAAGTGCGGCCTAGGCATCGTTCAGTGCTTTGACATGCTCGACAACGGATTCTCCCAACGCCTCTAAATTGTATCCCCCTTCGAGCACGGACACAACCGCCCGAACGTCGAGCGAAAGCAGTTGACGCGTGATTTCGCCGAACGTAGCCGATTCCAGGCGCTGCTGAGCCAGTGGCTCGAGACGGTGCCCATCGAATCCCGCTGACATGAGCAGAAACTCGGGCTCGAAACGGCGAAGCTCGGGCAATATTTTTGTCTCTATGGCGTTCAACCAGGCGTCGGGGCCCGTATCGGGGGCCATCGGGATGTTGAGGTTCGTGTTTTCGGCACCGCGCTCCTCGGGGCGTCCCGTGCCGGGATACAAAGGATATTGGTGGATGCTTCCATAATACACCGAGGAGTCGTCGTAGAATGCCTGCTGCGTGCCGTTGCCGTGGTGGACATCCCAGTCCACGATGGCGATCCGCTGAACGCCTTTCGCGGCCTGCAGCCACCGGCCGGCTATCGCGATGTTGTTGAACAGACAGAATCCCCTGGCATGGTCATGCTCGGCGTGGTGTCCCGGCGGCCGCATCGCACAGAAGGCATTATCGACGCGTTTCTCGAGGACCGCCCGGCATGCCGCGATGCATCCGCCCGCGGCGAGCAGCGCCGCATTCCACGAGCTCGCGCCCATCGAGGTGTCCGGCTCGGGATAGGTCAGTTCCTCGCGGCACGTGCGCTCGATGGTGGTGATATGCTCTTCGGAATGGACCCTGAGCAGGGCTTCGCGCGAGGCCGGTTCGCAATGAATTTCCACCAGGGGAAGTTCCGCATGCCCCAAAGCATCGTGCACGGCGCGCAATCGCTCGGGCCGCTCGGGATGATGCGGCCCCGCGAAATGCCTCAAATACTCTTCGCGGTAGACGTATCCGGTCTTTGCCATGCACCGTAGATTACGTGCGACGGACAGCGCATTTCCACAAAATGCTTTCTGACGTTGGACAGCACTGATGACTCGGACAATGCAGCTTCTCCCGAGCCAAGCAGTGAGCTCCGAGATTTCGTGCCGATTCGTCTATCGTGTCTCGGTAAACGTCTGTGGCTTGCCGTCCGGCAAGGTAACGGTGAAGGCGGCCTTCTCGAACTGCACCGTGGCCGTACCGGTGGGCAAAGTTAGCGTCACATCACGCGGGAAACTCGAGTTGTCCGCGTCAATGCGCACATTTGCGTTGTTTACCCTCACCAGCGTAAGAAATTCCTGATGCGCGGCCTTTTCGGGCGGTTCCGCGGTGAGGTGCCACTCGCCCAAGTCCCAGTTTCTCCATTCCGCCGGGGGCGGGTCGTATTGGTCCGTCTGCGTAATGGCGAGTTTATCGGGATAGAGAAACTCGACATCAACCCGGCCGGGTTCGCCTTCCCACGCGACATGGGGGCCCTCGATACTCATAGCGCCCTTGGTATGCAGCATCCACTGGTAACTACTGGGTTC
>JAWODE010000253.1:0-4247 GCA_046483455.1 Candidatus Hydrogenedentota bacterium
ACTCGATGACGATGTCCGATTTCCGGGAGTTCGCGCGTATCGCGAAATCGGACATCGTCATCGAGTTTACCGACCAATTTGGCTGGCTGTTTTCGCGCCACCACTACATTCCCGCTCCCGACATGGGCAGTGGTGGCGAAGAGATGGTGCGCATCTACAATGCTACGCTCGACCCGGCTTCGGTGACGGGAAAACCGGACGGCGTTGAAGGGTGGTTACCGGGACGTGCCGAAGCGACGGGATACGGCGTATGGTACGCCACTATGAAAGACATGGAGCGCAAAGGGCTCGCGCCGGAGCAATGCACCGCCGCTTTTCAAGGGTTTGGGAAGGTGGGCATGCATGCGGCACGGTTTCTTTATGAATCCGGTGTTCGCGTTACGGGCATAACCGACTTGACGGGAGGCATATACGACCCGGCCGGCCTGGATATCCCAGACGTGATGCGCCACTACGTAAGAGAGGGCTGTTTCAAGGGATACAAAGCTCGATCCCTTACCAACAAACGCCTTTTCGGGCTTAAAGTAGATTACCTTGTTCCAGCAGCCACCGGTCATGTGATCACCAAGACAAATGCGGACAAGGTCGGCGCACGGGTGGTTGTCGAAGGGGCTAATATGCCGGTAACGTACGATGCTATGCGGATACTTGCAAAACGAGGCGTTGAAATCATTCCCGATGTCTATGCCAATGCCGGAGGCGTTATCGCGTCGAATGTAGAATACCGCCAGGCGTTGGGCGGCATGAGGTTCACAAAGGAAATGACCTTTGCCCATATTCGTGAACGATTCGACGCGGTTTATGAGGTCGTGTCGTCAATCATGAAGAAAGGCCGGACTATGACCGAAGCGACCACGGACATTGCCCTGTCGAGAGTTTATCAGACTATGCTTGAACGCGGTCTGCTTTCAAGATAGGTTCTTGTTATGCACGGTGAACCTCAAGAACAATCCAAAGACACTTCTTCGAAGACAATCATCGGATGGTCCGAATATGTCGCGTTTCCGGAATGGGGCATCGACCGGGTGCCGGCAAAAGTGGATACGGGCGCGCGTACGAGTTCGCTCCACGTGGATAATCTCGAGGTGCTTGATGACCATTATGTGCGTTTTGAGGTGGTTTTGAGCCGCAGGCACAGCCACAAACGCGTCCATGTTACCGCGCCCGTTTTGAAATGGGGGCGCGTCCGGTCGAGCACGGGGCATTACCATACGCGTTGCTTTGTGAAAACGCGCATTCGGATCGGTCCCGTGGAAAAGGAGATTGAACTTTCTTTGGCATCGCGCGAGCGGATGCTCTATCGTATGCTCTTGGGCAGGAAGGCACTCGAGAAGGATTTTCTGGTGGACGTGTCCAAGCGCCGTACGCTTGGCAAGCCGAAGAAGGCCAGACGGAAGACCAAGAGACTACCATGAAAATCGGTATCCTCAGTCGCCAGTCGCGCAGTTATAGCACCCGGCGTCTACGCGAGGTCTCGCGAGAACGCGGGCACGCCGTTCAAGTGCTGGACACCTTGCGTTTTGCCATTTCTTTGGAGAAACAGGAGCCGGAACTCTATTACCGCGGACGTAAACTTCCGGATTTCGACGCGGTTATCCCCCGGATCGGTGCTTCGATCACGTTTTATGGCTTGGCTGTGCTGCGTCAGTTCGAGCAGATGGGCATCTATACCCCCAATGATTCGGTGTCTATTGCACGTTCACGCGACAAGCTGCGCGCTACCCAAGTGCTGAGCCGGCACTCGATCGGCATTCCGGCTACGGAGTTTGTTCGTGACAGCACCGATATTCTTCCGGCGATAAGTCGTGTGGGAGGCGTACCGGTTATCATTAAGGTTGTCGAGGGGACCCAGGGTGTGGGGGTTATCCTGGCGGAAACGGAAAAGGTGGCGGAAGCCATCATTCAGACGTTGCACGGCGCGAAGCAGAACGTACTTATTCAGAAATTCGTCAAGGAAAGCCAGGGCTGCGATATTCGGGCATTCGTGGTCGGCGACCGGGTGGTTGGCGCCATGCGTCGTGTCGCTACACCGGGAGAATACCGGAGCAATGTCCACCGTGGGGGCTCCGTTGAACCCGTCACGCTGACGCCCGAGTTCGAATACACCGCCTTGCGTGCCGTTCAAATCATGGGGCTTGGTGTGGCGGGCGTAGACATGCTCGAGTCGTCCGAAGGCCCGCAAATTATGGAAGTGAACTCTTCTCCCGGACTCGAGGGGATCGAAAAAGCCACGGGGATGGACGTAGCGCACAGCATCATCGAATACATCGAACAACGGGTCCTCTTTCCCAATGTGGACCTCCGCCAGCGTTTGCGTCTGACCAGTGGTTTTGGCATCGCCGAGTTTCCCGTCTACAATATGCCGGAACTCGAGGGCAAGGCGCTTCGCGACACGTCGCTGTCGGCTCGCCATATTTACGTGCTTACAATTACACGCCATGATTCTGTTCTTCCCCAACCCAAGGCGGACGACGTTATTCAAACAGGAGACGTATTGCTTTGTTATGGCGATTTGCGTGAACTGCGCAGCATGATGCCGCCGCATAAACGGCCGAAACGCAAGAAACGAAAAAAAAGGAAAGAGAAAAGGTAAGCGCCCAACTGCGCTGAACAGCAAAATGCCGCCGGAGCACCAATCGTTGAATGATCGTAGCTCGTTCCTAATTGCCGGGCAGGAGATTTCCCTCGGTGAGACGCGCGAACTACAATTGCCTTTTGACGAAACCTATCTTGGTGAGTCCGTCAGCCTCCCCATTTATGTTATGCGGGCGCCGGAGCCTGGGCCGCGCATTTTCCTTGCCGGCACCCTGCACGGCGACGAACTGAATGGTATGGGAATCATCCGCGAACTCCTCTATGGCGACCTTCTCCAACTTCTCAAGGGCTCGCTCGTCTTTATCCCGGTGGTCAACATCCACGGATTGGAGCGCCATTCGCGTTATATGCCCGATCGGCGCGATCCAAACCGCTGTTTTCCCGGTTCCGCCCATGGCAGTCAGACAAGCCGCTTGGCGTACGCTATCTTTACCGAGGTCGTTAAACAATGCGACTACGGTATGGACTTTCACAGCGCTGCCGTTCGCCGCGTCAACTACCCGAATGTGCGGGCGTACACGCGCAACGCCAAAACGCGCATGCTCGCCGAAGCATTCGGATGCGAGTTGATTGTGAACAACAAAGGTCCCAAGGGTTCACTTCGCCGTGCCGCGGTCGAGGCCGGGATTCCTTCAATTATTCTTGAAGCCGGAGAAGTCTGGAAGATTGAGCCTGCCGTAGTCGAGATAGGCGTGTGGGGCGTCTTGAATGTGCTGCGTACGCTAGGGATGTTGGAAGGCGAGCCCCGGAAGCCCCTGTTTCAACTCATCGTGACCAAGACCACCTGGGTGCGCGCCCCCATGGGGGGTATCCTGGATTTTCATGCTCGCCCAGGGGATCTGGTGCATCAAAATGAATGTCTGGCCACCATGTCCAGCATTTTTGGGCAGGAACAGTCCTCATTGCTTGCCCCGGCAAACGGCATTGTGCTGGGCATGACCACCATGCCGGCCGTCAAACCCGGCGGGCCGGTTTATCACATTGCAGTGCTCTCGAAACGCAAATTTCAGCAGGCCGAGCAATACCTCGAGAACGGCGAACGCAAGGGCATCTTCAGTCGTGTCCGCCACGAACTCACCTCTGCTATTGCCTTTCGCGATCATGAAACCCACACGCGGGAAGGCGGATAGTAGTTTCCGCGGCCAAGGCGGTTTCGCACGGGCGTTGGGGCAGATCGGACTGATCGGACCGATCAGTCGGATCAGTCTGATCAATCCGAAAAACTCGGTCCCCTTCTTCGTTTTTCTTGACATCGCTGTTCGGTAAGGCTATCACTAAGCCATTCAGAAAACATGCGTAACCGGCAGGGGGTGCATTATGAACAAACTGGGCATGGGGATCGTGGGATGCGGCTGGGTATCGGAAGAATACATCAAGGCGGCGCAGTACGACGGCCGTGCGGAGGTCCGTGCGCTTGTCAGCCGAAGTATGGGCAAACCCGAAGCCTACCGGCAGCGCTACAACCTCGATTGCACCATCGGCAATGATTACGAGGCAATGGTCCAGCGGGACGACATCGACATTGTTGTTGTCTCGACGCCGCATGATCTTCATACCGGCCCCGTTGTGGCCGCGGCTGAAGCGGGGAAACATGTCATCATCGAGAAACCCGTTGCCTTGACTATGGATGAGGTCCGCAAGCAACAGGCGGC
>JAWODE010000283.1:0-9549 GCA_046483455.1 Candidatus Hydrogenedentota bacterium
CGCGTTATAGGAATTACCCCAACATTTTGCACCGGTTTCTTGCATGCATCGGGGGTGCGCCCATAAAGCGCTTAGTAGACCTGCAATGTAGACTATTCTCCGCCTCTTTCGCAAGCAACATCGAGTAAGCCGTTTTCCCCAATACTCGGACCATGGAAAGCCACAGCGCCACGTGGTACATTACATGCAGAGAATACAGGAAAAGACATCTTGATCGGTCACGATCCAAGGGAGGCCCGGGACACAATGTGTACAATGACTGGTAAACCATCTATAGCTCCGACACTGTTGTCAATAATAGCAGCAACCCTGCTCGTTGTTCCCGGTTCTCACGCTGGTGAGGCGGCTACTCAACCCGAAGAAGAAAATTTGACCGTGGAGGAGATCCTCGATCGCGAAATCGCGCGGACCGAGCCCGATTACGTCGTCTATCGTCCCGGCAGCGTGGATGGCTCGACCTTTGACACCGGCAATGAGCATTTTCTCGTGTTCGATGGTCCCGATGGCTCGCTCATGGCGGTCTGGACGCAAAGCAGCTACGAAGGCAAAGGCGACCACCGCATCATGTTCTCGCGGTCGGAGGACGAAGGCGTCACATGGTCAGACCCCCTGCGCATTGTGGGCCCAAGACGGCCCGGCGACGGCCACATGGCAAGCTGGGGGTTTCCGTTGGTCTCGAAATCCGGCCGCATATACGTCATCTGGAATCAGTATCAGGGCATTGACGACGTCGTTCATCAGCATACCGGCACCATGGACGCATGCTACTCCGACGACATGGGCCAGACCTGGTCAAAACCCCAGACCATCCCGATGAAGCGGAGCCCTTACGATCATCCGGAGGCCAAGGTGCCCTCAAATTGGATCGTGTGGCAGAAACCCATCCGCGATCTCGACAATAAGTGGTTTACCGGCTTTTCGCGCTGGGTCAGCAAAGCCGTCCGGACACCCCCGCATATCAACTCATGGACCGCGTGGGAGACCGTCGTCGAGTTTATGCGCTTCGAGAACATCGATGATAACCCCGACCCGAAGAATATCCGAATCACCTACTCGGCCTGGGGCGACGAGGCGCTACGTGTGCCCCATTACGACAATCCCGCCTTGAGCATCGCCCAGGAACCCAGCCTCGTGCGCTTGCCCGATAACCGCCTGTTTTGCACCATGCGCACGATGTCCGGTTACATCTGGTACAGCCTGTCAGCCGACGACGGCCGCACATGGTGCAATCCGCGTCCTCTTTTGCGGCGCGATCATGGCCTGCCCATCCCCGAACCCCTCTGCTGCTGTCCGATCTACGAATATGCCGAAGGTCGTTACGTGCTGCTCCACCACAACAACGACGGCCATTTCGAGGGCTCGAAACGCGAGGAAACCAGCAAGAACCGGCGGCCCGCCTTTATCGCCCTTGGTGAATACCGGCCTGATGCCGAACAGCCGATCTGGTTCAGCAAATCCAAGGAAATCTTCGATAACGACGGCGTGGGTATCGGTCCTTTAACCCGCATCGACTGCGGCGTGTATCCCAGCGTGACCAAACGCAACGGCAATTTCGTGCTCTGGCATCCCGACCGGAAATTCTTTTTGCTCGGCAAGAAGATTACTGAGGAATGGCTAAGTACACTCGACGTGCCGGCCAATTGAAGCGGGAATGTTGTGGAGTCGTAATCCGTCCCGAGACAGAGATATGTCCCTCTCACGGGGCATTTGTCCCTCGGTTGTGTCTCAGCCGAAGACCCACAAGATTGCGCCGTTCATAAGCCTCTTTTCTGGGATCGCCGAGCGCCAGCTCGGCGTTCCCCCGGTACTTTAGAGTGGCCCAACGCTTCTACTATCCACTACCCTTCAAACAGGTCTTCTTTTCGGCGCCGGTATTCTTCCTCGGTGACCACCCCAGCTTTTCGCAACGCGATGAGTTCGCGGAGCGCTCTGTCCGGATCGCTCGGGGAAGTTCGAGAAGATGCATCCTTCGTGGTGCTGGGACCGGGGAGATTGCGCCAGAGTTCCTGGATCTTCGCGGCCGTCTGGGCGTCATCACCGAACCGGTCCCGCATCTTCACCAGCATGTTTCGGGCCAAAGCGAGTTCCCCGTTGTGGACCAGCATGTGCGCCGCCTCGAACCACGTGCTCTGATTTTCGGGATTCACATCAAGAAAAGTGCAATAGGATCGCAGCGAATCCCTTATCTTCCCCTCCGCCTCGAGTTTGCGCGCTTCGGTAAGCGCATCCTCACGCTTCACACTGCGCGCCAACGTGGGATGGTGAAACACGGTGGTCACATAAGCACTTATGGGAATGATCCCGCAGCCGAAGGTCGCGGCGAGAGTAAGCCACCGGTCGCGGTTGGTTTCAATGGCATCGGCCATGACCGCCGTGGCGGCATAATGCGCGACAATACAAAAGAGCAGCAAAAGGATAGCATAGTGAAGCGGGAATTCACGTTTTCCTTTCGTGACAAGCGTACCGGCAAGCTGAATGATGAGAAAAAGCATCGCGTCCGTTATCAGCAGTGTGATGAAACCTGTAAGCATGTTCTTTCCCCACTCGTCTATCAAATAGACTGTAACATACGAGGTACAATTCTCCCAAGAGGATAGCGGCAGGGGAATCGCGCTTGATTCGCCCCGCAACACTGGTTAATGCGGTAACGGTGACTTGTATTGTAGCTGAGTCATTTCATCTGTATTCTCAAAGTGGGTGTGGGACCGGCGCTCTCCCGGCTCTCGCTACGGCGTGGTCTCCCGGCCGCGCTTCTCCTGCGACCGTTAGCTCTCCCCGCCCCGGCCCATCTTCGTTCGCTCAGCGAAGTCCCTACTTGTCTTCAGCGAGATATGTGGCGCGCTTCTTGATACGCACCGACGCCGGGTCTAACTCAAGCAGGGCAAGAATTTCCCGCATGCGAATTCCCCTTGAATTTACGCGCCGCAATTCCAGATCGAGAGTCGCCGGTCCCGAGTCCGAGCGCACTTCCAGGCGCTTGATCATGGGGCGCACATCCACCTGTGATATGCGGCGTCCACCTTTGCGGTTTTTCTTGCCCTCGCGTTCGATTTCAATCGAGGGACGGGCGAGCAAAGACTCCACTTTTCTCCCGAGCACATCGGGTTCCGCCTCTGTTTCCAGCGTATAGGAAAAACCCGTCACGCTTGCCATCAACGACGCGGCTTTAAGAGGCACCACATCCGCTTCAAACACCTGCAATCCCATTGGCAATGCGCTGGCCAATTGCTTGATGGCTTCCTTCGGATGCACGACAACGCGCAGCACCACGTCCATGTAATCACACTCCGATTCTTCGCCCACGGCCGGGGCGGTTGAGAACGTCACCTTGGGATGGGCATGGAATCCCTGTGAATACGACAGCGGAAGTCCCGCGCGCCGTAAAGCCCGAACCCACGCCGTCATCAATTCGCGGTTCGACAGAAACCGGGCTTCGCCGCTGCGCCCGATACGAAAACGTAAGCGCTGCACGGCCGCGGGCTCGTGTCTTTCCGGGACGGTTTTATCTGGTTGCAGCTCCGTTTTTCTTGCCTCGGTCTCCGCTTCCGCGGTACGCATCCACATCCGGCGGCAGAGATCGCGCTCGTGTTCATTGAGGCCGCAATTCCGGCATGCTCCACCTCGGCAATCGGGGGCATGTTCAAGGCGTAGAGCCGCACCCCACTCCTCACGCAGCCACGATTTCGAGACCAGCACGTCAATATGGTCCCACGGCAACCGCTCCTTGGGGTCGCGCTCCCGGAGAGCGTCTTCCACAGAGAATCCCGTTTTCTCGATGGCGTGCTCCCATGCCGTGGTATTCCGCCACTCGTCCCATCCATCGAAGCGCGCCCCGTGCCGCCAGGCGGCTTCGAGCAGATCGGCAGCCCGTCGGTCGGAACGGGTAATCAGCCCTTCGATCAGCGACCCGAAGGCATTGTGACGGCCAAACCGGATGGCCCGGTGCTTCGCGAACGCGTCGTAAAGCAGGGCGTGCCTGCGCCGCGTTTCCTGCAAATCGATCTGTCCCGCCCATTGAAACGGCGTGAAGGGCTTCGGAACAAACGTGGACACACCGGTATTAATTTGCGCGCCCCGGTTGATTTTGCGGACGCGTTCCAGGGTTCGAGCACATAGATCGGCAATGGCGAGCACATCTTCATCCGTCTCGGTGGGCAGCCCAATCATGAAATAGAGTTTGAGGTGTTTCCAACCTCGCCGGAACACTTCCTCAGCCGTATTAAACAGGTCCTCATCGGGAATCCACTTGTTAATGAGCGCCCGGAGGCGGGGCGTCGCTGCTTCGGGCGCAAACGTAAGTCCGCTTCTGCGGATATCCGTCACCCTGTCAGCCAATTCCACCGCGAATGTGTCGAGCCGCAGGGACGGCAGCGAAACGCTCATATCCGCTGCGGCGGCGCGAGTTGCTGCTTGACGCACCAGTGCTTCCGCTTTTGAATAATCGCATGTCGAAAGCGACACCAGCGACGTCTCCTCGTACCCAGTTTCGCGAATGATGTCGTCGAGCAATCTATCGAGGGTCTCTAAGTTGCGCTCGCGTACCGGACGCGTTGTCATGCCCACCTGGCAGAAGCGGCAGCCGTGGGTGCAACCACGGAGAACCTCAAGCCCCGCGCGGTCATGCACCTGCTGAGTGAACGGGACAATAAGTTTCGTTGGATACTCCACAGCGTTGAGATCGTGGACCAACCGCTTCCCGATGGATTGCGCTTCCTTTTTTGGAACGACGCGGCCGTCCTCGACCGTTTCGAAAGGGTAGAGAGCCGGTACGTAAATGCCTGCGATCTGCGCGAGGACTTCGAGTGTTATTTCCCTCGGTTTATCCTTGTTTTCGCGAAGCGCGTTTGCCACTTCCACGATCACTTCCTCGCCATCGCCAATGACGAAGAAGTCCATAAAGGGCGCCAAGGGCTCCGGATTAAAAACACAGGGTCCCCCGGCGAAGACCAGCGGGGCAGTATGATCGCGGTCTTTCGCGCGCAGGGGGAGACCGGCCAAATCCAGCATGTTGAGAATATTGGTGTACGTTAATTCCGACTGCAGCGTGAAGCCCACGGCGTCCAGTTCCCCGAGGGGCGTTTTCGATTCATGAGACAAGAGTGGCATTCCGCGCCGGCGCAACGCAGCTTCCATGTCCGCAGCCGGGGCATACGCCCGCTCCGCCCAGCACCAGGGAAGTTCGTTTAGAATCGCATAGAGAATCAGGAGGCCCAGGTTTCCGAGACCAAGGTCGTAGAGGTCCGGAAACGCGAGCCCGATACGCAAATCCACCGCATCCGGTTTTTTGTGAACGGCGTTCAACTCCGTTCCGAGATAGCGGGAAGGCCGCTCGATGTGCGGCAAAATCTCGTTGATCAGTCTTGCATACAGGGTAGGGTCTGTGGATGGGGTCATGCAATCCCGTCCTAGGTGGTTTCTCGATGATCACGCCAGTGCTTGAGCGTGTCTTCATAATCATACAACGCGTGGGCATTCCCCCGCATGATGCGTTCGATAAGTTCGGGGGCTTTTTCGATATCGAGCCACTTTTCGTGCACGAGTTCCGTGGTGCCTTGTGCCAGGCCCTGCCGCGCCACGCTCGCGTGGCCCGGAACCAGTTCCACGGGGATATAGTCCCCGTCAAACGTGAATAGTTTGTTGGCCGGCGCCGCCATTATCCAATCCCAGTCGCCAATGGCGCAAGAAAATCCCAGCCCTTTATACATAACCCAGTGATGTGAAGCGAATTTGGCCAATGGTGATGGTCTCGGCATTAACCCGTGGAACACGCCACACCCATAGGACTCGTTACTGTGTAAGCAGCCTTTTCGCCGGTCATTGTGGTGCAGCCCCACGCGCCTGCGCCTTTGCGGCGCATACGCCTCCCCTGCAGGTTCGCATTGCTTGTTATGGTGTCTTTTCGGTTGTTGTTTCTTCGAAGTCCAGCGCGGCCGAGTTGATGCAATACCGCAAGCCGGTTGGTTTTGGACCATCTTCGAAAACGTGCCCGAGATGGGCGTCGCAGCGAGCGCAGAGAACCTCGGTTCGTTTCATACCGAGACTGGTGTCGGATTCTTCTTTAAGACGTTTCTCGCCGATAGGCTCAAAGAAGCTTGGCCATCCCGTCCCAGACTTAAACTTGGTTTCCGAACTGAACAAGGGCAGACCGCATGCCACGCACTTGTAGATGCCCTCCTTTTTATTGTCCCAATACTCACCGGTAAACGCGCGCTCGGTGCCCTTCTGACGCACGATACAAAATTGCTCGGGCGTCAATTGCTTCCGCCACTCTTCCTCGGTTTTTTCGATTTTGTCTGTGTCTTCAGGATTGGATGTCATAGTTTCCACTCCGGCTGTTTCGTCTGTAATTGGTGTATCGTTTTGCGCCTGTATATTTTCTAGACCGCCCCCGCAGGAAAGGCTTAACAGCGAGGGCAGCAAGACGATCAAATAACTTTTCATAAGGGCATCTCCAGCGAATCGCTCGTTAAAAACACACCGACTGCTTTCTTAAATCAATAACCGAAAAAAGCGATAGTGATATTCCTGAGCGATACCGTTTCTGGGATTCTTCGAGTTTAGAAACGAATCTCGTAGCCGATGCAGAGGTGTGGTTCCAGGGGATGCTTTTCGACGATCTCGTACTTCTGCTTTACGAGGGGCCATTCTTCTACGAGGCAGCAGGCGTAGATGTATTCGATGCCGATGTATTTCTTGCCGAGGATGTTCTCGATCTCTTCGGTAGGCTTCATACGGAAACGATAGTGGCGCCCGATTTCCTTGAGTCCGGCCCGCGCATAGAAACGTGCGGCTCTGCGGTCCTGGGTCCAGTATTCGAGGCGGTGGATGCCCTTCTTCTTCGATTCCTCGATGGAGGCGTCGATGAGTCGCTTGCCGAGCCGGTTGCCGGCATATTCGGGGAGGCGTCCAAATTCGAGAACGTAGCCGCCGAGACTGTCTTTTTGGTAGCAGATTTCTCCGGGAAAGGTGTCGTATTCGATATCCGTCAGACCAATAACGTTGCAGTCGGCAACAGCGACGAGACAGGTCGAGGGCCGTTCGTAGACAGGCCGTTCCTGGATGGTGTAGTTCCATGCGTGGGAAATGCTCATGATGATGGCGTGAGTCCGCATCCACTGCGCTTCGTCTTCCGGTCGGTATTCACGGATTTCAATGTTCATGGTTTCTTGCTTCCCCTTTGTGAATTCGCGTTATGCCGGAAAAACCTGGGATAGACCCGGCGGCTTGCGTGACAAACCGGGGTCTGTCCCGGCCGCTTTTCGCGTCCGCGATGCGCGCCCTGGCCTTTTCAAAAGCTCCTCAATCCCCATTTTTCCGGTTTTGGGTTTCCCCGAGTGCCGTATGAGCTTCGTTGGTTTTGCCGAGGACTTCGGCGGCCTGCCGCAGGTTCGCGCGGGCATCTTCAAACGCAGCGTTGAGCTGAATTGCTCGCAAGAACTGCTGGTAGGCGTCCTCATGCCGCTCCACTTCCCAAAGGATAACGCCTAAATCGTTGAAGTTCACCTCCCACCACGGGCAGACGACGATGGCCTGACGCAAAAGTTCCAGAGCTTCCCGGATATCGCCCTGTTCGAAGGCTTGGCGGGCGCGAGCATTCAATCGCTGGGATTCCTGGACCGCCTCCTTGCGTTCGGGCGGCTCGAGGTTCCATTTTTGGATGAATTTGCGTTGGTTGGCCGTCATGAGCTTATCCCAGCGGTCGCCGACAATGCCCATGCCGAGGAAGGTACGGTTGCCGTAGTGAAAGACAAAGGCATCTTGTGCGATGCCCAGGCGGTATCCTGCGCGGCGCACGCGCAGGCAGTAGTCGTCGTCCTCGAAATTGCCGGGGCCGAAAGATACGTCGAACCGTCCGACCTGTTGAACCGTTTCTTCGCGGATCAGGAGACAGAACCCGACGAGGCGGTCCACGTCCTGACAGCGGTCTTTGTGCTCGCGCGCGCGATGGGCGGCATAGGCGTTGATTTCGTCGAGCGAGGTAAATTCGAGTTCGGGAATGTGTTGTGGGCCGGATACGCAATTGCTCATGGGGCCGACCATGCCGATGTCGCTTTTTTGGAGCAGGGCGCGTTCAAGAACACCCAGCCAGCCCCTGGGCACGAGGGTATCGCTGTTAAGTAAAAGAACGTGGCCGTCGGCGTGGTCGAGTCCCAGATTCACGCCGCCGGCGAATCCGCGGTTGGTTTCAGAATGGACAACGACCGCGTCGGGAACGCTGTCGAAGAATTCGGAAACGCCGTCGGTCGACCCGTTATCGACGAGGATCAGGCGGTATGCGCGGTCGGTGTTGATGTGGAGCGACTCGATACACTGGCGACAGTAGTCGAGCTGGTTGAAAGCGGGAATGATGATGGAAATGGGTTTTGGCGCCATGTCACTCGAGTCTCTCGCCCACGCGCGGGCGTTTGTAAAGGTTCGGCCATAACCCGGCAAGCACATTGGCGGTGTGGGCCACCTCGATGACGAGATGACCGCGGCCGGTGGCGATGCGCACCGGATGCGTTGCCCGGGTAATGGTTCCGGGGGGCGCTTTTGAGGGTTCGCTGTCCCAGCTTGTGCGGGAAACATAAACCGTTCGTCCGCGATGGATGAAGCGGGCAAGCACAAACGGCACACAGGCCCGCACCAGTCGGTCGAGTTCCTGCGCGGGCCGCGACCAATCCAGGAAGAGTTCTTCTCTACGCAAGCGTTTGTCGTAGGAAGCGGCGGCCTTGTTTTGTGGCGTGCCGTGGAGGCCATTGCGTTCGACGGCGTCGAGCACATCGAGCACCAGCGCGCCGGCCATGATGCAGGACTTTTTGAAGACGGCGCCTCCGGTGTCGTCTTCCTCGATGGGAAAGGCTTGCTGCAGCAGAATGTCGCCCGCGTCGATGGCTTCGGTCATGACGTGAAAGGTAACTCCCGATTCGGCATCGCCGGCGAGAACAGCGGCCGTGAAAGGATTCGGGCCGCGGTGCTTCGGCAACAAAGAGGAATGGCAATTCACACAGCCAATCGTGGGCAATTCGAGCAGCGGTTTCTTGAGAATGATACTGAATCCTCCCACAAGAATGAGGTCGGGCTCGAGGTGGCATATAGGCGCAAGTTCCTTTTCGTTCATGGTGTTGATGAAGAAGGATGGAATTTTAGCCCGGCGCGCCATGCCCAAAAGACTCGAGTGCGGTGCAAACGCCGAGGCGAGGCGCGGCAAAATCAAGCGCTGGAACGCGGTGGCGGTGCGCCCGTTGCGCAAAAGCGCCACGACGTCGTGGGACGAATCGGTCAACGGCCACATTGAAATGGCCGCCGCCTTCCACACCGCAGGCTTCGAGTGTGTTGACATACAGATGACCGAACTGTTCGACGAGACTGCGAGTCTCAACGATTGCTCCGGCATGGTAGCATGCGGCGGATTTTCTTACGGCGATGTGCTCGGGGCCGGATCAGGCTGGGCAAAATCTATATTGTTCAACGAACGACTCAAGAATCTCTTTGCCGATTTCTTCGCGCGACCGGACACCTTTTCCCTTGGTGTGTGTAACGGCTGCCAGATGATGTCCCAACTCAAAG
>JAWODE010000511.1:0-5905 GCA_046483455.1 Candidatus Hydrogenedentota bacterium
CCAAGACCGATATCAAAAAAGAACGCGATTTCGCCCGCAAGTACATGGCGGCAACCAACAAGAAAGATATCAACTGGGTCGGAATCCGTGTCATTATGTCGTCGGTGGCGGATACGGCCATTTTCCCACTGCAAGACATTCTTGGACTAGGGTCGGAAGCCCGCATGAACACGCCCGGTACCAGCGGCGACCATAATTGGCGATGGCGCTTCACCCCCGAGGTTCTCACCCCACAACTGGGTCAGCGTCTCTACGAAATGACCGAGATTTACGGACGGCTTCCCAAGCGCGAATGACCCTCGAATCCCTTACTCGTCCCACAGTTTTTCTATTGCCCGGGCCACCTTATCGCGGTGCTTCTCGATGGGCTCGGGCCTGGTGGTGAATTCGGTAACGGTCTTCGAGACGTCCTCGGGAACATCAAGCAGCTTTTCGTAGCGGGAACGCCGCCAGCCGGAAATGGCATCGCCCTTCGTCTCAAGCAGTCGGCGGAGCATGGCCATGTATTCGTAATCTTCGATCCCATCGCGCAGCATCTCCCACCGGATACTGTCGACCGGACCATCCATTACCGTTTCCTCCTGCTTGCCACTCGCGGCCGCCTCGGGAGGATAAATAAAACGGCCGTCTCCATTGCCGTATCCGTGTTTATAACCATTCAGCACGGTCCACGTTTGGGTATCTTCATATGGATTCTGCGGCCCCCCGCCGAGTTGGCGCACGTAATGCCAGTGATTGAGACGCCAGATCAGCACGCCTTCAATGTCACGCTCCCAAGTTTGCCACAACCACACGCGGAGATCCGTAGCGGGACGATCAATAAACAGGCCCACATAAGGCGCTTTCGGCCCGGTGCAGATATACCACCAAAAATGCTCACCAGCGGCGCGGCGTTCATTGGCTTTCTCGTGATCGTAGTGGTTTGGCAAAGGACACCATAAATTAGGACCGCCGATGAGCCCGGGTTCAACTTGCTCGGTCACCATGCGGATGATATCCGGCGCGGAACGCTTCACCCGGAGAAAGCTTTCCAGCACAAACGGATACTCGCGTTTCGTAGGTTCGTCGAACCAATAGAGCACGCCTTTGTCAAGCCATCCTTTATCGCGCAAGTGCGCCTCGAGTTTCGAGTAAAAAGCATCGAAGGCCAGGTAATAACCGCGGGTGCCGGCCTCGAAGCCCTGAATCTCCTGGGGCCTGTCAGGATTGTTCTGTAGACCCGGCATGTTTTTCATCCGAAAACTGTTGAAATGGTAATGATCGAACGCGCGGGTCATCGCTTTATCCCAATCGCTCCAGTCGATTTCGGGGATCAAAGCATTGTTCTGAAGCAGTGCCCGGTCCCCGGGGTGCAAGTCGGCTCCTTCGCCTTCCTCCAGTTTTCGCCACGTAATGACGTAGGGATCCAGCGGAGCGGGGTCGTAGACCGAGATATGGTGGGCGCTGCAGTTCGCCCAGTATTTTTCGAGAATCTCGCGCTGCTGTGCTTCGTCTGTTATTTGGTGATGCTCGAACACATCCTCCGGAATAAAGCCGAAGGCCGTCGTGCAGGTCATGTCCTCGGGCAACACAAAACCGTAGACCACCACCCGGACCGGCACTGATTCCTGATAGCCCGTCGCGTGGAGTTTGATCCGTCCTTGATATTCGCCGGCGGGCGTTTCCTGGGGCACGGTCACGCGCACCCACAGCGGCTGGTTCTTGCCAGGCTCTATCGCGATAGGACCCTTGAACGGCGGCAACGGGTCCGGCCAAGGCGCTTCGCACCCCAAGCGATCAGTCCGCTTCTTTATAGGCACGTACCGAACACGGAGGACATCGACAGCGTCCTTTGGAATCGTGGCGCCTGTCTCTGACGTCAGTTCGGTGCTTTCAGCGAGAAACCCCTCGAGCCGCCGGGAGGGTCGCACCACGAGTTGCGCAGCCTCTGCTTCGTTTCGCGCCGCGCGAATCTCAAGGGCGCTGCCTCTGCCTCCGGGCGCCGGACGCGTCTGGCTCACCTTCCAGCCCGAGGATGCCCACCACACGGCCACCCCGTTAGAATCCGTAAGCAGTTCGCCGTACGAGTCCTCATAGAGAATACATGGTGCGTCTTCGATACCCGCGGCCGCGGGTAAGGCGACCGCGGCAAAACATAAATATAGCGTTACCCACTTCGACACGTTGACACCTCCTCTGTGATTTCTACAACTGCGCCAGCTTTTCGATGGCCTCCGCGACCTTCCGCCGATGTTTTTCAATAGGCGCCGGGTCCTTTGTGTAGGTGGTCAGGTCTTCTGTCACCGAATCCGGCACTTCGAGTAGCTTTCGATAACGGCGGCGTTTCCACCAGGAAAGAGCGTTCTCCTTCTCCTCGAGCAGCCGCTCAAGCATAGCCATGTATTCGTAGTCTTCGAGCCCGTCGCGCAGCATTTCCATGCGGTAGCATGACACGGGGCCATCGAGAACGGGTTCTTCTGCAACCCCGCCGGCGGCCTCCGGCGGATATACAAAACGACCGTCGCCATTGCCCCACGGTTCACGCGCGCCCGAAATAAGAGGATTCGATTTCCAGCCCATCGGGTCCTCGTACGGATTCTGGGGATGATCGGGATAAGCGACACCAGTAGTCCAGAGGTTCGTCCGCCAGAAGAGCAGGCCGGTTACGTCGTACTTCCACGTCTGCCACAGCCAGATGCGCAGGTCCGTACCGGGATGGTCGATGAACATGCCCGCAAAAGGCCGCTTCGGCACGGTGCAGATATACCACCAGATGGTCTCCCCCGCTGCCCGCCGCTCCTTGGCGTCCTCGTGATTGTACGTGCTCGTCATAGGACACCAGATATTCGGGCCCCCGATGAGTTTCGGGTCTATTTTTTCCGTGATCATACGGCCGATACCTGGAGCAACGTTTTTGAGCCGGATAAACTGATCGCGCACGAACTCGTATTGCTTGGGATTCGGTTCGTCAAAAAAGTAGACATAGCTCATATCAAGCCAGCCCTTTTCCCGCAAATGGGCCTCGACCGCTTGCGCGTATGCGGTAAATGCCAACTCGAACTCCGGGTCCCCCAGCCTATATCCGAGCATGGAGGGTGCGCGCTTGCCTCGATACGTGCCTCCGCCAAGCCCGGGAATGCCTATCCTGACGGTCGTGATATGACGTTCGCGCACCGCCGCCTCCATGGCGGCATCCCAGTCGGACCAGTCAAACTTCGGCGTCAATTTCTTTTCCTGGAGGAGCTTGCGCGCGTCGGGTTCCAGATCCGCCCCTTCGTCTTTCTCAAGCCTGACCCATTCCACCTCGAAATCATGGCCCGGCACAGGGTCGTACAGGCTGATATGGTTATCCGCAAAGTAATCAAGGTACTTTTGCAGAACGACTTGTTGATCCTCGGGGTCCGTTAACCCGTGGTACTTGTAAACGGTGCCGGCGCCGAAACCGAAGGCCGTGGTGCATGTCATTCTGTCCGGCAGTTCGAAACCGTAAACACGGACTTGCAGAGGGACTTGTGCTGCAAAGCCCGTGGCAGTCAACAGAATGCTTCCTGCGTACTCCCCCGGCACGGCATCGCGCGGCACATTCACGCGCACCCACAAGGGCTGGTTTTTGTCTGCTCCCAGGGAGATCGGGCCCTTAAATGCCGGCAAGGGGTCCGGCCACATGCCCCGCGCTCCCCACGCATCGGAAGGGAGTTCCACCTTCACATATCGCACTCGCAAAACATCGACCGCCTCAGCGGGAATAATGGCCCCGTTTGGACCTGTAAGGGCGGTCGCTTCCGCGGTAAGCCCTTCAAGCCCGTCATCCGGGCGCACGACCAATTGTGCGGCTTCGGCTTCGTTACGCGCCGCGCTGAGCTCGATTGCGCTCCCTTTGCTATCGGGAACGGAACGCGTCTGGCTTATTTTCCACCCCGAAGACGCCCACCAGAGGTCCACATTCGGGTCTGGCGAATCGAGCCGTTCGCCATACGAGTCCTCGAACAGAATGCACTCTTCCTCGACGGCCCTTGCTATTCCACAGCAAATCACAAGGCAACATGCAACAAACAAAAAGATATGCGCTTTCTTCAACACAGTCCCCCCTCTGTTTAAATCAAAATCGGTCGTGAATATGGCGGACTCAGAAACAAAATTTCAAACCCACAGCTATTTGATCCGGCCGTACGCCGCAAGCGCGCGCGCTCGTGCCTCGGAATGGCTGATTATAGGTAACGGATAAGTCTTATCCAAATCTACTTCTGCTGCTTCAAGCACCCCCGTAGGGGCTTCCCACGGTTTATGAATCCACTTGTCGGGCAATTCCGCCAGTTCGGGCACCCAACAGCGGACATAGCTGCCTTTCGGGTCATAACGCTCGCCCTGAGTGACGGGATTAAAAATGCGGAAGTACGGGGCGGCATCCGCACCGCATCCCGCGGTCCACTGCCAGCCCTGCGTATTGTTTGCCAGATCACCATCCACCAAGGTGTCCCAGAACCATCGCGCTCCCTCTTTCCAGGAAATAAGCAAGTCTTTGGTAAGGAGCGACGCCACGATCATCCGGATGCGGTTGTGCATCCAGCCCGTTTCCCAAAGTTGCCGCATTCCCGCGTCGACAATGGGATACCCCGTCTCTCCGCGTTGCCAGGCCTCGAGAGCTTCATCGTCGTCTCCCCACGGAAAACCAGCGAATTTCTCCTGCATGGGTGCATGCGGCAAATGTGGAAAGTTGTAAAGCAGATTGTAGGAAAACTCGCGCCAGGCCAGTTCACCGAGGAACTTCTCGGCGCCAAGGCGCGCTTCTCGCGAATTGTGCTCCGACGCAGCCGCCTGAACTGCATGCCAGACCTGGCGGGGCCCTATCTCCCCGAAATGCAGATGGGGCGATAACCGGGATGTTGTCTCCCGCTCCGGCCGGTCTCGACCTTCCGAATAGTCAGGTAACCATTCGTCAAGGAACGCCTCGAAACGCTCGTGCGCGGCATCCTCGCCGAACGACCAGGCTTTACGGATACCCCCTGCCCAATCGACTTTCGGTTCAAGTTCGAGGGTCTCGACGCGCAGGTACTTGGGCCACGAATCCGGTGCGCGAATCTCCTTCGGGGCCGGAAGCGGCTCGGGAGGGTCAAGTTGCTGAACGCAAGCTTTCCAAAAGGGCGTGAAAACTTTGTAAGGTCCCCCCTGCTTCGTGGCAACCTCCCATGGCTCCACCAGCAGGGACCCGTTGAAACTTTTTACCTCGACACCACGGTCTTTAAACGCCTGTTTGACCCTCTCGTCCCGCTCTCTAATTGCAGGCTCGTAACGCCGGTTCCAAAAAAGAGCGCCCGCATTGACTGAGCGTGCCACCGACTCGAGCTCATCGAGACTGCTTCCACGGCGGACTATCAATCGAGAACCGGCCGATTGCAGGTCCTCATGAAGACTTTTCAATGAATGATGCAGCCAATACCGGCTGGCAGCCCCCGGCGCCCAATCTCCCTCTTCTTCCGGCGCCCACACGTACACCGGGATAATCGGCCCGCCCCGCTTGACGGCTTCCGCGAGAGCCACGTTATCCTCGAGCCGAAGGTCTTGCCGAAACCATACAATGGATGCCTCTTCTGCCATGACATGCCTCCAGCGCAAACCGTTCGCTTTCAGGTTACATCTTCGTTGGCCGCAAAAAAATCGAGCACCAGCCGCCGGGTTTGTTCAATGGTCTTTGTTGAATCGTCAGCATGCTGCGCCAGAAAGCCGCGGCATGCTTCATAATAATCCCCGTCGAAGATGGTAGCATCCTCCCAAAAGCCCTTCTTTCGCTCGTAGACAAGCTCGTGCGGCGAGCCCTCCTTCGAAGCATACACCTTTTCGATGTAACGGCGCGTAGAGCGCCCGCCGCCTTCGACACGGAGAAAGGCAAGAAGCTCGAAAGCCGTAAAATGTTTCTTGGGCACGCCGT
>JAWODE010000427.1:0-2575 GCA_046483455.1 Candidatus Hydrogenedentota bacterium
GGGGATATCCCTGAAAAGAGAAAAACGAGGGGGAATTCTTTCTCATCTGAAGAACTCCCCCTCGAATTCAGCGTCGTGGGCAAACGTCACATTTTCGGAATCATCGCTTCCGCGGCATCGATAACACTCTGCTCGAGATCGAAGTCTTCGAGCTTTTTGTTGAAATACGCGTCGTACGCGCTCATGTCGAAGTGACCGTGGCCACTCAAGTTAAAGAGGATGGTCTTGGACTCGCCCGATTCCTTGCACTTCAGGGCTTCGTCCATAGCCACGCGAATCGCATGTCCGGATTCCGGTGCTGCGAGAATGCCCTCGGCTACGGCGAACGTCTTCAAGGCTTCAAAAACGGGATTTTGACGAACCGCAACCGCCCGCATTACGCCTTCTCGGACCAGCAAAGCTATCTGTTGGGCCACGCCGTGGTACCGGAGTCCGCCCGCATGAATTCCCGGCGGCACAAACTGGTGTCCCAGCGTATATTGGAGCAGCAACGGCGTCAGGTGGGCAGTGTCGCCGTAATCGTACGCATAAAGCCCCCGCGTAAGCGTTGGACAGGCCGTGGGCTCAACGGCGATAAAGTCGATGTCTTTGCCTTTGTTTTTGTCAGGCAAAAACGGGAAAGCGAGGCCCGCATAATTTGAACCGCCACCTACACAGCCAATGACCACATCCGGTTCCGCCTCGGCTTGGGCCATCTGGAGCTTGGCCTCGAGGCCGACGACGGTCTGGTGCAGAAGAACATGGTTCAATACGCTGCCGAGACTGTACTTAGCCCTGCCCTCGCTCTTTGCCGCTACTTCGACGGCTTCGGAAATTGCCATGCCCAAACTGCCGGTGGTGTTGGGGTCCTTGGCCAGAAACGCCCGGCCGCTGTCGGTTGTATCGCTGGGGCTGGCGATTACATTGCCGTCATAGGTTTGCATAAGCACGCGCCGATAAGGTTTCTGCTCAAAACTCACGCGTACCATGTAAACGGTGCATTTCATACCCAGCATCGCGCAGGCGATCGAAAGGGCGGTACCCCATTGGCCGGCGCCCGTTTCGGTAGTAAGCTCGTTTACGCCATCCTTTTTGTTGAAATAGGCTTGAGCGATGGCGGTGTTGATCTTGTGGCTGCCTGAAGGGGTGACGCTCTCGTTCTTGTAGAAAATCTTCGCCGGCGTGTCGAGCATTTTCTCGAGGCGGTACGCCCTTCGCAATGGCGTCGGCCGGTACAGCTGATAAATATCCATCACCTCGCCGGGAATCGAGATGGCTGGCTCGGTGGACACTTCCTGCTCGATCAGCGACATCGGGAAGATGGCCGCGAGGTCCGACGGCTGCAACGGTTTTTGCGTAGCCGGATGAAGCGGCGGATCGAGTGGCTTCGGCAGGTCCGGCGTTACATTGTACCAGGCATCCGGCATCTTATTGGCGTCAAGCAAAATATTGTACTGAGTCATGATAGTTCCCCCTCCTGGGTGTCCTTTGATTTTGAAGATAATATCATACAATATCCGATTCACGTGATGCGACACAAAATTGCGCACCGCAAATCGCCTCTATGACAAGGCGGTTCGAGTGCATATCCATCGGAGACGGTTGCCGGGAAAAGAGATAACAATGAGATGGAGGAACTTCATGATTTGGACGACCGTAATTGCTGCACTGGCGTTGGGGGTGCTGGTCTTGTTCATGACTGGTCTCCAACGCGCTATCGTTTTTCCCGCCACCCGAGAAATGGTCTGGACTCCCGGCGAAGAAGGCTGGAATTACCGGGATGTATTGGTTTCCGTGGACGGCCACACGACCCACGGCTGGTATATCACGGTTCCGGAATCGCACGGCGTGGTGTTGCATTCCCATGGCAACGGAGGCAACATCAGCGGTCGCATGGAAAGCGTCGCAATCTGGCGCGTCCTCGGTTTCGATGTCCTGATCTATGATTATGGCGGCTACGGCAACAGCACCGGCAAGGCCTCCGAGAAGCGGTGCTACCAAGATATCCGTGCGATGTGGGAATGGCTGACCGAAGAACAGAAGATACCCCCGCAACGTATCGTGCTGTTCGGGCGGTCACTCGGTGGAGCCGTGGCCGCCGACTTGGCCGCTGAAATCGCTCCCGGGGCGGTCATCCTCGAGAGCACCTTTACGTCTGCCGTAGCCCTGGGCCAGGAGGCATTTCCGTTTTTACCTGTAAATCTTCTGCTGCGCCATCGTTTCGAGACGGAAGACAAAATCGAGCGGATAACCACGCCACTGCTGATCGTACACAGTCCCGGCGATGACATCGTTCCGTATCACCATGGCGAGGCCCTCTTCAGGCTTGCACCCGAACCCAAAACCTTCCTCGAAATTGCCGGCACGCATAACGACGGCTACATGGAATCCGGCGAACATTATATGCAGGGCCTTCGTGATTTTCTCAAACCCTTCTTTGCGAGATAAGGATCTGGGGCAAATGCAGTGGCAATTCACGGCAGTGGCACTGGGCGAAAAGACGGGGCCGACGAGCAGGGCGAGTTGCCGCCGGGCGGCCTCAAGGTCAGCGTTCAGCTGGACTGCCCGCAACTGGGCATGAGCCACGAGATCGAGG
>JAWODE010000450.1:0-4722 GCA_046483455.1 Candidatus Hydrogenedentota bacterium
GGAGGTCATGTAGTCGAACTCGGGGTTGCCGGGGTTTGAGAAATGGGGCGGTTCGGTCCATGTGCCACCGCAGGTGTTGTTGGCCAGAAACCCGTCGTTATGGAAGCCGATGCGCGCGATTGGCGTGCCCGAATAGGCCGTGTCGGCGTCGAGAAAGGTGTAATTCTCGAGGGACACGTTTCCAAGCACCCAGCGCTTGTATTTCGGCACCCGGACCTGGGTCATACGGTCTTTGGGGAGTGCTTCCAGGAGCTTTAGCGTGATTTCGGACAGCGTGTCGTGGTTTTTCTCCAGTCCTTTGGCGGAACTGTGCCATTCGCCCCACGCGCCCACGAATCCCGCCTGCAACACGTAGATGACATCGGCATTCTCCTGGATGACGGGCGCGAGTTGGTCGAGGTGGCCGAGGATGGTTTTTTTCGTCGGGCCTTCCTTCTGATCCATGGTCTTTTCATAGGCGAAACGCAGAAGGACCTTGAGCCCCCGGCGCCGCGCGGCATCGAGACTCTCGCGCAATAGCTCGAGCTTCTTGTCCGAAATCGGACGGTCTATAAAGCGGTCGAGGTAGCAGTAGGTCTGCGCCAGAGTGAGTCCAAACGGTTCGTAGCGCTCGGCATCGAGAATCCACCAGAGTTCCGAATACGCCGGGGGAAGGGTCGGTTTCAGATGGGCGGCCGGGCCCCAGACGTCCGCGCCCGGGGGTTCCGCGATGAGCGTTTCGATGCGCCAGCCGCGTTCGGGATTACGGAGACCGATCTTGCCGAGAGGGTCGTCCGGACGAATCCCGCGATAGGTAACGGTCTGCAGCGTATCTTCTTCCGCGGACACAGCCGCGACCAGGGTCAAGGAAACCACCACAACATAAAACACAACAAGCAAGGAAAGACATTTGTGAACCATGGATATACCCTCCAGTGAATCCACATTCTACACCACGTTGGGGATGTTTTACGGAAAGGGCAGCATAGGAAGAGAGGGGAAGAGACGAAATGGACGAGATAGGCCTAAGAGACGAAGGTGTTGAAGAAGCCAAGGCGCGCATGGCAGACCCGAAAAACGAGCGGGACAGCGGAACATGAGCCATTCGGCTCAACCAGGCACCATGAACCTGCCGCCAACCACACTCCGGCAACGGAGGACGGGCTGTCCAGCCCGTCCTAAGACCACCGCGGACGGTTACGTCCGCGTTCCTTATCATAATGACCGGCGAGAGCGCCGGTCCCACACCGGAGGCCAAAACTTCCCGAGACAGACCTTCCGTTTGCTGCGTTACGCGGGCGGTGTAACTGGCTCAGTCCGTGTTTTTCGCCTCTGGGATCGCCGAGCGCCAGCTCGGCATGCTTGGTCCACTCCCGTACCGAACTGCCGCGCGGGGATGCCAGATTGCGCCAACAAGAATGATCTCCGAGTCGCTTAGAACAACTCCGGGATGTTCATCATGTCGGTTTCTTCGCCGGTGTGTTCCGTGGGCGGCGCTTCGCGGGGAACGATGAAGTCGCCGGTAATCATCTCGTTGTAGCCCAATCCGGGGCCGACCATAGGCAACACTTTGGCGTAGGGGTCGATCATCACTTCGAGCAACGCCGGGCCGTTGTGGCTCACAAATTTCTTGAGGGTGCTTTTCAGGTTGGTCTTCTTGTCCAGGCGTTTGGCGAACGTGAACCCATCGGCTTCGGCGGCTTTAATAAAATCTTTCCGGTGAAGCGATTTGTCCGTGCCGGAATAGCGTTCGCCGAAATACATGGACTGCCATTGCCGCACCATGCCGTCGCCAAGGTTATTGAACAAGAGAATCTTGACGGGGATGTTGTAAGTCGTAACCGTTTCAAGTTCGCCGAGGTTCATGCGAAGGCTTCCGTCGCCGTCAATGTCGATGACGGCGCGCTCGGGACACGCCACCTGCGCTCCAATGGACGAAGGCAAGCCGAACCCCATGGTGCCCATGCTGCCGGAAGTTATGAACGACCGGGGATGATGGGGTGCGCAATACTGGGCGGCCCACATCTGATGCTGGCCCACCCCCGTGCAGACGATCGCTTCACCACGCGTGATTTCGTTGAGAATCTGGAGCACTTCATAGGGCTGAATCAACTCGCTCTCGTGGTTGTAATTCATGCGATGCTTTTTCTTCAGTGCATTTACGTACCGAACCCATTTCGAGAAATCTTTCTTGAAACCTTTGCCAAAAGTCAGCAAATCCTGGAGCGCCTGCTTTGCGTCTCCAACGTGCGCCCAATCGACCGCTTTTACTTTCCCAATTTCCGCGGCATCGATGTCGATGTGCGCAATGTGTTTCGCGTTGGGTGCGAAGGCCTCCACCTTCCCCGCAACTCGATCGTCGAAACGCGCCCCAATAGCAAACAGGAAATCGCAGTCTTCCACGGCGTAGTTACCATAGGCGGTGCCGTGCATACCGAGCATGTGCAGAGATAGTTCATCGCTGGTGTCCATGCTGCCGATGCCCATAAGGGTAGTGACCACGGGAATACGGAACCGTTTGGCGAATTTTCGGAGTTCTTCGGCGGCGTTAGCGTTGATGACGCCGCCCCCGGCATAGATAAGCGGCCGGTCGCTCTTCTCGAGCATCTTAAACAAGTCCGCCGCATGCTCTTTTGAAATACGTGAGGCGTTCAATTCCGCCAGGCGCTCCTCGTACCCGCGAAACGGAAGATAGCCTTTGCCTTTAAAGGCGTGCACCGCATTCTGTACATCCTTCGGTACATCGATGACCACCGGTCCGGGCCGCCCGCTACGGGCAAGCTTGAATGCTGTGCGCACGGTGTCCTCGAGGGCCGCGGAATCCTTGCAGAGAAACACGTGTTTGGCACAGGCGCTCATGATGTTGAACACCGGCGCCTCCTGAAAGGCATCGCTGCCAATGGCCGCACAGGGAACCTGCCCGCTAATCATCACCACCGGTATGGAATCGGCCATGCAGTCGCGAATCGGCGTAACGGAGTTCGTCGCGCCGGGACCCGACGTAACCATGAGCACGCCCACTTTGCCGCTGGCGCGCGCATATCCCGCCGCCATGAAACCCGCTCCTTGTTCGTTGGCGGGTACGATAAGACGGAGTTGGTCCTTCAGCTCTCTTTTCTGGTTGTAGCGAAAAATTGCGTCATACGTAGGCAGAATGGCGCCGCCGCTGTAGCCGAAGATGGTGTCCACGCCTTCGTCGGCCAATACCTGGATGATCGTCTCGGCCCCGCTCATTTCGGTGCCGGCAAGTTTGTGGGTACGGGTTTTCGTGGTGCTCATACGTTGCTCCCTGAATCGCACAAGGCGCGAGGCCTCGCGCATGGTTTTACTCATTCAGGACTCGTCCTGCCCTCGTGTCGTTATCGTCTATCCACTGCGCCTTTGCTTTGGCGTCGTGCTGTGTTTCGCCAAATCAGCCTAGTTAGCCCCTTGAAGCGGTGTCAAGGGCCGTGCATGTGGAATGCAAAGAGAGCGTCGCACCGCGGTACAACGCTCTCTGATGCCGTCCTGTTACCGGAACATCCAAAGCAATGCTCAGGATTCCTTAGTTTCGGACTCGTCCGAAGCGGTGTCCTCGGGTGAGTCGGCGGATGCGTCTTCCGAAATTGCGTCTTCAGCGCCGGAAGCCGCTTCTTCCGCCGAAGCGGTCTCTTCGACGGTCGCTTTCTTCTCCTCGTCCTGAGGCTGCTCGGATTCGGGCGACGTCTCCGCCTGCTCGGGAGCCGGCGTTTCCGCCACGGGCTCTTCTGAAGTGGCACCGGCGGTTTCTTCGGGCTTGGGCGCTTCCGTCGCAGCAGACTCTTCCGCTTTTGCCTCCTCGGCCGGGACTTCCTCGGCGCTAGGAGCAGCCTCCGGCTCGGCTTGCGCTTGGTCTGCCCGCGGTTGGCCCGATTCGTCTTCCTGAAGCATGCGGCTGGCCGCCTGGCCTGGGTCAAACCCACCGTCCAAGAGAGATTTCGGAACGGCGTTCCCGAGCGCCTCGCCAATACTGACCGAGGCCGTCCCGCTTGCTGCGTATTCCGACGTGATGCCCTGCTCGATGTCGTGCTTGTACTCGCGAATGCTCAGCCCGATCTTCCGCTCGACCGGGTCGATGCTGATAACTTTCGCATGGACCGTGTCTCCCACGTTCAGCACCTCTTCAGGCTTCTGGACGCGCTCATCGGAGAGTTCGCTTACGTGAATCAACCCTTCGACCCCGTTCTCGAGCTTGGCAAAAGCGCCGAAGCTGACAAGCTTAGCGATCTCGACCTCGACATGAGCGCCCATGGGGGTCCGTTCCACAACGGATTGCCACGGATCGGATTCGAGTTGTTTCAAGCCGACGCTGATCTTCTCGTTATTCGGATCGATGCTGAGAATCTTGACCTGGATTTCCTGCCCGCGCTCGAGCACTTCCGAAGGATGATTGATTTTCTTGGTCCAGGAAATATCGCTCACATGAAGAAGCGCATCGATCCCTTCCTCGATCTCGACGAACGCCCCGTAATCGGTGAGGTTGCGTACAATACCCTTCACCGTGGAATTGACCGGATAGCGCTCTTCAATTTCACGTCACGGATTCGGCATGGTCTGTTTCAAGCCCAAGGCGATCTTCTCGGCTTCGGGGTCCACGTTCAGCACCATCACGTCGACTTCCTCGTCGAGGTTCATCACCTCGTTGGGATGCCGCACGCGGCGGGTCCAACTCATCTCGCTGACGTGCACCATGCCCTCGATACCGTCCTCGAGCTGCACAAACGC
>JAWODE010000469.1:0-4320 GCA_046483455.1 Candidatus Hydrogenedentota bacterium
GGACGGCACGGTGCCACAGGGGGAGCCCGGCAGCCGGCCCACTCATGAGTTCAGCGGTCCCACCCGTTTTGGGAGCACCTCGCCGATGAACGGCGCCAAAGAGGATTACTGGGTTTATCATGCCATTGGCGACATCGTCCTGGCGCATTCCCTGCTTGGATCGCAGCCGGAAGTGGACGCCGGGCGCATCGGGCTCACGGGCATTTCGTGGGGCGGCTTTCTGACCTGCCTCGCCGCGGCCGTTGACTCCCGCTTTCAGTTTGCCATCCCCGTGTACGGTTGCGGGTTCATTGACGAGCTCTCCTGGAAAAAGTCCTTCGATGAGATGGAGCCCGAAAAGGCGGAGGAATGGATGCGCCTGTGGGATCCCTCACACTATGTTGCCGCCATCTCGATGCCCACATTGTGGCTAACCGGGGCAACCGACCCGCACTACCATTTGGGTGCTCATAGCCGGACGTATCTTCAGGCGGGCGGCACGAAGACCCTGAGCATTCAGCCGGGTTTGGGCCACAGCCATCCTGCCGGCTGGGCACCGGAAGAAATCTATGCTTACGCCGATAGCAAGCTTAAGAACGAGACGCCTCTCATTCGCATCGTTGCCCAAGGGGGACAGGCCACATCCGCAATGGCGGTCTTCGAGGGCGAGAGGCCCGCAAAAGCCGAACTGATGTGCACCTCCGATGCCGGCGATTGGGGCTCGGCTAGATGGGTGAGTATTCCCGCAACCATAGAGGGCAACCGGATACTTGCGGAGCTTCCGAAAGATTGCGCGGCCTATTTTTTCAACCTGACGGACGCCCGCGGCTTGATTACCAGCAGTGTCTGCCGTTTACGCAAGTAGGCGGCGAACTTATCCTGCATCTCCCCTCGAGGGCGGCGCGGTCAGCCGCCAAACCCGCCGATGTCAATACCACCGCGGGCAGGGGCACTGGCGCACTTATTTTTGGAGCAGTTCGGCCACGGCGTCTTGGGCATCGACCACGGCAAGGGCGGTCATGTTGACGATGTCGGCTTCATTGAAGCCGCCGTATTGCATGATGTGGACGGGCTTGTTCATACCGAGCAGTATCGGGCCGATCCCCTCGCCGCCGCTGAACCGCTGGGCGAGTTTGTAGCCGGCATTGCTCGAATCGAGGCACGGAAAGATCAGGATGTTGGCCCCGCCCTCGAGATTCGAGAAGGGGAAATTTTCCTCGACGATATCCGGTGAGATGGCGGTATCGGCCTGCATTTCGCCGTCAATCGTCAGACCGGGCGCGCGTTCATGCACCAGGTCGACGGCGCGGCGCATCTTCTCCGCTTCGGGCGCGGGAACACTGCCAAAATTGCTGAACGACACCATGGCAATGCGCGGCTCGACCTCGAAACACCGCACCGCATTGGCGCACAGAATCGCGATATCCGCCAATTCCTCCGCGGTTGGATTAATGGTGACCGAGACATCCGCGAAGAAATAGACCTGGTTGCGCATGGCGAGCATCGTCATGCCGGCGGCTTTGCGCACCTCCGGGCGGGTGCCGATGATTTGGAGAGCCGGGCGAAGGGTGTCCGCGTAGTTGGTTGTGAGGCCGGACACGATGCCTTCGGCCTCGCCAAGATGAACCATCATCGCGCCGAAATAATTCCGCAGAAGCATCAGCTCATGGGCGAGTGATACCGTGACGCCCTTGCGCTGGCGCATCCGGTAGAACTCCTGCTCGTAACGGTCATGGCGGTCCGTGGTGCGCGGGTCGATGATTTCAACGCCGCCATCGAGGGCGATACCGGCTTCCTCGGCCATCGCCTGGATGCGCGCTTCGGGTCCGAGGAGCACGGGCTCCGCCATGCCTTCGTCTAAGATCGTTTCACAAGCCTTGATGACCGGCAATTGATCGCCCTCGGGAAAGACGATGCGTTTGGGCTGCTTCCGGGCCTTGTTGATCATCACGCGCATGACCTTGCGGCACATGCCGAGCCGCGCCTCGAGTTCTTCGCGGTATTCGTCCGTATCGATGTCGATACGCGCGACGCCCGTCTCTATCGCCGCCTGCGCCACCGCTGAGGCCTCCCAGATCAACACGCGCGGATCAAACGGTTTCGGGATGATGTATTCGGGCCCGAAACGGAGCTGTTCGCCGCGATAGGCTTTCTCCACATGATAGGGCACGGGCTCCTTGGCCAGGTTGGCCAGCGCGTAGGCGGCGGCGATCTTCATCTCGTCGTTGATGCCGCGGGCGCGGACATCCAAGGCCCCGCGAAAAATGAATGGGAACCCGAGCACGTTGTTGATCTGGTTTGGAAAATCGCTTCTTCCGGTCGCCATGATGACGTCGTCACGGGCATCCCGGGCATCGTCGTAGGTGATTTCGGGGTCGGGATTCGCCATGGCGAAAATGATGGGCCGGTCGGCCATGGACCGCACCATGGCTTTGGTCACGCAGTTGGCGATGGAGAGTCCCGCGAAGACATCGGCGCCCTCGAGGGCATCCTCGAGCGTGCGCGCTTCGGTCTCGACGGCGAATTCTTCCTTGTACTTGTTCATGCCCTTGGTGCGGCCTTTGTAGATAACGCCGCTGCTGTCGCATAGAACCACGTTTTCGGGTTTCACACCGAGGGCGATGTAGAATTTAGCGCAGGCAATGCCCGCCGCGCCCGCGCCATTAAACACTACCCTGACGTCTTCAATATTCTTCTCTGCGAGCTGGAGGGCGTTGATAAGCCCCGCGCCCGAAATGATGGCGGTGCCGTGCTGGTCGTCGTGGAACACCGGGATATCCATCTCTTCCTTGAGCCGCTCTTCGATCACGAAGCATTCGGGCGCGCGGATGTCCTCGAGGTTGATGCCTCCGAAGGTCGGTTCCATCAGCTTAACAGCGCGAACGATCTCCTCGGGGTCGGCGGTCTTCAATTCAATGTCGAACACGTCGATGTCCGCGAACCGTTTGAAGAGCACGCCTTTGCCTTCCATGACGGGTTTGCCTGCGAGGGCGCCGATGTTGCCGAGCCCAAGCACGGCCGACCCATTGCTTACCACCGCAACCAAGTTGCCTCGTGCGGTGTATTCGTAGGCCAGACCGGGGTCTTTTTCAATCTCGCGGCAAGGTTCGGCGACGCCGGGCGTGTAGGCTAAGGCTAAGTCGCGCTGGGTCTGACATGGTTTTGTCGAGACCACCTCGATTTTTCCCCGCCGGCCTTCGGTGTGGTAGTTCAAAGCGTCTTCGCGAGTAATCATCCATCTCCTCCTCCCGGCACACTCGGGTCGTGCATGTTCTTGACGTGCGGGTGCTGCACGGGATTCATATTGAAGGCGCGTTCTCTCACAACACAGGTGAACCTGAGTTGTGAGAAATGCGCGCTAGACCCTCGGGAACTCTTAGTATAGCGCGTCGTCCTCGTCGAACGCATCATTTACCACGCCGCGGAACCGGCTCACGCGCATCCGGGTGCATGTGCGGCGGCTGGCCAACTGGCGGCGCAGTCTGACCAAGCCCCGTTGCACCGACCGGTGGACCACCGAGGGATGCACCCCGAGGCGCTTGCCGGCTTCGCGGTAAGTTAACCCGCGAAAAAACAAGAGTTCGATAGAGCGCCGTTCACGAGGGGTCAGTTTGGACCGCATATGCCGCCGCACCCACTTCAAGAGGCGCGTTTTTTCGCGACCATAGTCGAGGGCGTCTTCGATTTGCTCGGGCGTCTCGTGCCACGGACTATCGGTCTCGCCAACAAAATCAAAGTTGGCGGGGTCCACCGGATATTCATTTTGCCAATGGTAAGGCCTGGTTTCCATAGGGGCGATTCCTCCTCTTTCGGGCCTGCGACAGGCCGTGTCATTTCGGAAGGAATCGTGCCGGGTGAAAGAGAGAAAAGACCTTTGCGGAATGGGGTCATTTTCTTTGAATTTTCTTGGCACCAGGAAATTATTGGCGAGGAAGACCTGGATTGAGTCCTGTCGGATCTGTCTGACGCGTCCGACGGGTCCGACTGGACCCCTGCTTTCGCAGGGGTGACGGAAAGGGCAGCGAACTAGACGGCATTCGGCTCCCTCGGCAACGGAGGACGTTCGCGGTAGGAATGGCCCTTGCGGGCCACCCCCCGCACAAATCCCGGCGAGCGGAATTACCGCACCGGGCTCCTGCCTCGGGTCGTGACGTGTTTCAGCCGCTGATTGGGATAAGGGTGCATGATTTTCCTGAGTTCAACACGCCGTTGAAATTTCGTCGTAAGTCCTTGTTTTATAAGGAGGCCATTCCCGATTTGGGTGTCCCGAGTGTAAACTGGCCCCATGTTTGTGCGCAAGAAGCCCAACCCGTCCGGGTCGGTCAGTGTCCAGGTGATCGA
>JAWODE010000474.1:0-3066 GCA_046483455.1 Candidatus Hydrogenedentota bacterium
CTCGAAACATGGGAAACGCAAACGGGCATCGAACTGCCCGGCAGGGAACTCTTCAATAACGGTGTGTGTAAAGCCGACGCGCGGTACGTCATGGCCCTCGAGATCGGTGCCCCGCCTGAAGAAACCGGCCAACGGTTTACCAACCGCTTTCTGGAATCGGACAATTTGCGCGATTGGCGTCTCACCCCCTCCGAATGTGTGTTCACCAAGAAACGCTATTCCGCATGTCCTTCCCTTGCATATCTCGACGGGTATTTCTACATGTTCTATCTCGAAAGCTATGCCGGCTACTACGCCGAAGCCCTCGTGCGCAGCAAAAACCTGGTCAATTGGGAACCCAGCCGTTTCAATCCCATCCTGAAGCACTCCGATGAGGATCGCAGAATCGCCAATGAGGCACTTTCGGCAGAACAGCGCGAACGAATCAAAACAGCTAAGAACATCAATAACTCCGACCTTGATTTCTGTGAGTTCGAGGGGAAAACCATCATTCTCTACTCTTGGGGGAACCAGCAGGGTATCGAGCACCTCGCACAGGCCGTCTTCGAAGGCACTGAAACCCAGTTCCTGAGAGCCTTCTATCCGCAAAAGAAGAAAACGGGTGACAATCCTTCAGCGAAATGACCAGGATTTGCCACAAACCGCCGTTTTTTCGAACGATTGGGTCAAACACGTTGAGACACTATAGATCACTACAAAAACTGTGTTTACAGCATAAAAGACTACTCTAAGACCCAAGAAAACACGCGTAAGTCAGGATGGAGCGCAAATTGCTTAGTATCAACGAGACACAACGGAGGCGGTGTAATTCACGGGGTTGCTTCCTCAGCGGCAAGTCCGCGCCCTGTTTCGAATCTGGCAAAGCAAATATCGCTTCCTTGTAAGCAGAAATCGGCTACTGATGGTAAGATAGTAATAAGAAAAGGGGGCACCGCACTGGATAAACATCCGGCGATGTATGCGAGCAGCCGCCTGCGCGTACGTAGTGGCGGCGAGCCCAACGACAAGGGTCGAATTGGGTCTCGACCACAGGATGTTGTGGTGGTATACTAAGGCCCGGACCAATGGGGAGGAATTTCACTATGCCGACCTTCACGTATGTCGCGCGTACGCGAGATGGAAAGCGCGAAACCGGCAAGATGACGGCGGAGAATCGCCAGGTATTGATTCGTACCCTCCAAGGCAAGGGAATGGTGCCTGAGCATGTGGACGCCGTCGGTGCTAAAAAAGCCCGGCGAGATCCCAAAGTCAAAACGTCCGAGCTGCTGGTGTTTACGCGCCAATTATCAACCATTGTAAATGCCGGTCTGCCCTTGCTGCAGGGTCTCGACATTCTGGCGGAACAGACCGAAGAGCCGCGCTTTGCCGTTGTCATTCAAGAAATTGCGGAAGATGTCGAGGCCGGTGAAACGTTCTCGGATTCCTTACGGAAGCATCCCCGCATTTTTTCGGATCTCTTCGTAAGTATGATCCGTGCTGGGGAAGCAAGCGGGAACCTCGACGGCGTGTTGATGCAATTGGCGGAGTACCTCGAGGCCATGGAAGACCTGAAGCGGCGCATCCGTTCTGCCATGACCTATCCCGTTGTAGCCCTGAGCATGATCCTTCTCATCGCAGCCGGTCTGGTGATTTTCGTGGTCCCTCAGTTCGCCGAGATTTTCGCGGGCTTTGACAAGGAACTCCCCGCCCCCACACGCATCCTCATCACCGCAAGCGACTTCCTCAAGCAATGGTACGGTATGCCGCTTATCATCGCCGTCATCATCGGGGCAGTGCTGGCTATCCGCATGTATGGCTCGACCTCGGCTGGGCGGTTGCACCTTGACGCGATCAAGCTTCGACTGCCCATCTTTGGAAAGTTGATGAGAAAGGTGGCCATCAGCCGGTTCGCACGCACCTTGAGCACCCTGACCCGTAGCGGAGTTAACATCCTCGGCGCCATGGAAATCGTCGAACGGACCGCCGGGAACGAAGTCTTCGCGCGCGCTGTCAGCCAGGCCGCGGACTGCGTCCGCAACGGCGAAACGCTCGCTGACCCCCTCGCCCGAAGCGGCCAGTTCCCCGCTATGGTCACACGCATGATCGGCGTGGGCGAGAAAACGGGTGCCCTCGAACAGATGCTCCAAAAGGTCTCGGATTTCTATGACTCCGAAGTCCGTGCGACGGTGGATGCCCTCACCAGCATGATCGAGCCCATCCTGATCCTCATGATGGGCATCGTGGTCGGCGGTATCGTCGTCGCACTGTTCATGCCTATTCTTCAGCTTTCGGGACTTGTGCAACAGTAAGAACCCCAAGTGCTTCCACCAGACGGGCCGTTTCAAAAATGGCGGCCCGTCTTCGCTTCCTAAGGTTTTTGTGTCCTAAGATTTTGAAAACCCCGTAGACCGCAGCTATCCTGATCATTCACCGCACTGAATGGAGAGCTGAACCGCCGGAGGCCACGCCAATGTTCTCACTACTTCGCCGTACGCTTGTTGTTCTGTGTTTGCTGCTTGTGGGGGGAGCCCTTGCTGCGTCCGCAGCCCACTTTCGAGTCGGTTTTGCGCAAAGCGACATCACACCGCAGAAGCCTATGCCCATGTGGGGCTACGGCGCGCGGCATAATGCTCTCTCGGAAGGCGTTCGCGATCCGCTGTTCGCGAAGGCCGTGGTCATTGACGTTGGCGAAAAGAAAGCGGCTCTCGTGGGCCTCGATCTGGGCCGTTCGCCGCGCCCCGAACAGGTCGAGCGGATTCGGGCAGCCGTCAACGAGATAGCGGGCGTCGGGTTCATTCTGCTGGTGGGCTCGCATACTCATCATGGGCCCGTGCTTGAACTCAAGGATGAACCAGAAAAGGGAAAAGGCGTCTATGATGATGCCGTGGCATACACGAAAGCACTCGAATCGAAGTTAATCGACGTCATCGTAGCCGCGGCAGCGAATGTGGAAGATGCCCGCGTCGGCTGGGATTCGGGCATCGTTCCCATGAACCGCAACCGCCATACCAAGATTGAGCCCAAAGTCACCGATTCGGAACTGACCGTGATTCGGTTCGATGACACCAATGGCAAACCCATCACGAT
>JAWODE010000547.1:0-2616 GCA_046483455.1 Candidatus Hydrogenedentota bacterium
CCTACCCGTCCCTAAGATCGCCGCGGCCTGGCAAGGCCGCGCTCCTTGTTCAATCCTGTCAGGATTGAGACCACTGGGTGATGCGATACGGAAGCTGACGTTATACACCGCGTGAGAATCGCGTGCCGGGTTGTGAATAGGCCTTCCACTTTCGCGTATGTAAGGCCTGGTTTCGCCAAGGGCGGGATGCCAGGCCTCTTTCCCGCAGGTAACGTCCGACACAACGGATGCTATGTCAGGAAAACACTCGTGCTCGTTACGATCTATTTGGTGCCTTGGTTCTATCTCAAAAATATTTTTACGCAAAGCCACAGCGACCGCAGAGACAAGGACGCCGCCCCTCATGTCGTTTGCCGATGAGTGACGCTGCATGTCTTGATGAAATGGCGGGTTGGAAAACCCGCCCTCCGTTGAAGAACGCTTCTTGGAAAGGGCGTTCAATACCGCGGATATCTTTGGTCTTCGGGTCTGAACACGAGCCAGAGGATGAATCCGAGCGGCCAACTCAGGAAAAGCACAAGGATCGCCACAAGGCAACCGGATTTTCCGCGCCGCTCGGCGTCGCCGTAAGCCCAGACGGCCGAGATGATGGGAAGCGCGAGAATGGCCGCGATCCCAATCACGGCGATGACGCTCAGAACCAGATTGCCGACGTCGGCGTTGCCCATTCAAACACTCCTGCACAAATGAGGCTCTCCGATGGCCGGCATCAGGAGCTCTCCTCGTCGTCCTCGTCTTCAACCAAAACCGCGGTTCCATAGGCAATAATTTCGGCGGCGCCGGCCATGACCTCGGCCGTTCCAAAGCGTACGTCAACCACGGCATTGCCTCCGAGACGGTCGGCCGTCTGCATCATGCGGTCGAGGGCCTGCTCGCGCGCCTCGGCCAGCATCTTGGTGTATTCCTCGATCTCTCCGCCTACTACGTTGCGAAACACAGCCAGAATGTCTTTTCCCGCATGCCGTGCGCGCACCGTGTTGCCCCGAACCATGCCCAGGGTTTTCACAATGCGCTTGCCATAAATCTGAGACGAGGTGACGACGATCACCACTTGATCTCCTTGCTATACCGGTCTGCTCGTGCTACAAAAAGCCGTTGCCGAAGCACCGAGCCGAATAAAACCACAAGCCCGACGATCGGCGCCGCGATAAGGACTTTTACGAGTGCCGAGCCCCAGTCGGTTACCCAGAAGCAGTAGATACCCCAGGCGGCCAAGGCAATTACGCCTATCAGAAAGATAACCCACCCCGTCTGGCGTTCGATGCGGTTATAAACACCGTCGAGGAAGGTGTCCCAGACCTCCTCGGGCGGCTCCTCGAAGCGCAACTCCGTGGCGGCGGTCACCAGCCGTTTCATGCGTTCGAACTCCTCTCGAAACGCCGGGTCCTCCTCGCGAAGCCGTTCCACCCGGCCCCGTTCCTCCAGGGTCAACTCACCATCCAAATAGCCGGAAATCAGCGCTCTGATATCATCTACGCCGTCTTCATGCATATCGTAAGCCCATCGCTACCCCTTGGGGAGCATCCCGAAACTCATCATTCCAGCGGTTTTCCGAGCGTAGTTCGCAATGCGCGCCGCGCCGCATGCAAGCGCGACATGACCGTACCTTTGGGAATCTCGAGGCATTCCGCAATCTCCGCGTACGACAAATCCTGGAAATGCCGCATCATGAGGATCTCGCGGTGTTCGCTGCTCAGGCGGGTCATGGCCGAAGCGATAGCCCTGCGCATGTCCCCTAACTGCGCGTCGTGCACTGGGTTCTCGGTGGCATGAGCTACGTCGAAGCCCGATTCCAGGAGCCCGTCCAGCGATGTCTCGCCGCGCCGCCTGCGTTTCTTCAAATGGTTAATACAAGTATTCTTGATGATTCGATAGAGCCACGGATAGAACGGGAGCTCCGTCTTGAACCGCGGCATGGCCTTGTAGGCCCGTGCAAATGCCTCCTGTGCCAGTTCGAGCGCATCGTCGCGATTATGAACAAAGCCGTACGCCACGGCATACGCGCGCCGCTCGTAGGCCTTGACCAACGCGCCGAAAGCCACCCGATCGCCTTTTCGTGCTTTGATAAGGACTTCGGTTTCATCCAACGTCGTCGCGTCCATCCTTCCATCAGAGGGATACACTTGACGCACGCTTTTATTCATTCGCTTCCCCTCAGTACCTCCCGTGACGGCACCCACAGGCGCTAAACTATCCCAAAATAGCCGGAAAACACAACTTGGGCATTGAGTTTCCAATCAATGGACACAAGCAGGTCAACGCGATAGAAGTTGTTCGGCGCGGCCCCGGCTTATTAAAATCATCGAGGCAGCGAACCATGAGCCATGGGGCTCACCCGTAGACAATGAAAAGAAGGCGACCGGCGAGGGCGCCGGTCCCACACCGGACGAATTTTCGAGGCAGCAAACCATGAGCCATGGGGCTCACCCGTAGACCATGAAAATGCCGCCAACCTCGCTCCGGCAACGGAGGACGGGCTGTCCAGCCCGTCCTTAAGATCGCCGCGGCGCCGGTGTCGGCGCTGGACACGCAGTTCGGGCTCGAAGGGCAGGGGGCCAGTTCGGTGACGGTGGTTGGGTCGACGTTGTTTTCCGGCATGCCTGTGCATCCTGTCAG
>JAWODE010000626.1:0-3249 GCA_046483455.1 Candidatus Hydrogenedentota bacterium
AGCAGGCCAAACGAATGGCGAAAGTGCTCGCGTCCGACAAATGGCAGACGCCATTGCCCATACCGACTGTGGATCGGAGTGACAGCCGCTGGGAGCCCACAGGATTCTGGCGCGGTGACGTCTGGCCAGCGACCAACTATCTGGGTGCACTCGGTCTGGCGCATTACGGAGAAACGGAGCTTGCCGCCTCCATCTGTGACAAGACGGTGGCAAACGCGATGAAGAACGGGATTAGCGAACACTACAATTCGGTTACGGGCGAAACGCTCGGGGTCGAATACCTGGGAATGACCTGTACGCTCGTCACTATGATGCTGGACAGGCTTACGAGAGAATACCGGCTTCAGGTGAAATAACCAGGCCGAGAAACGGCGGGCAACCGTGCGCCACGGACGCCGCAGGGTGAAAGAAGTACGCCCACGTGCAAGGCGCTTTTATCATACGTAAACATTGAGCGTCTGCGCCGAAAACGGGTCCACCGATGTTTTTCCCACGAGCGGTTCACTGAGAACCTTGCGCGGTCACTTCTTGATTGGGGTCAGGACAATGTTCCTGTATTTCACGGACGTGTGGTCGCCTTGGAGGTAGATGGGTCCGGGCCGGAACTCGTCAGACCACAGCGCGCCACCCGTGCATCCCAGCAATGGCGCGTTATCGATGATCACCGTGCCATTGAGCTTCACGGTTACGTGCCGCTCCAGGAGCGTGATGTCCATGGCTTGCCACTCCCCGGCCGGCTTCTCCGCGCTCGTGCTCGGCGCAATGCGGCTGTATATCGCTCCCATGGTGTGCATGGTCGGCGGCTTGCCGTAGCTGTCCTCCACTTGCACCTCGTAGATACCCCGCAGATATACGCCGCTGTTGCCGCCTTTCCCGATGTTCACTTCCAATGTCAGATTGAAATCCTCGAATTCCGCCTCGGTTCGCAGGTTTCCATACCCGATATGAAGTTTCCCTTTTTCCTGTGGGACGTCGTTGATAAGGACCCCGTCTTCAACTCGCCACCCGTTCTTCTGCTTGGGGTTCGTCAGCGTCCAACCGTCGAGCGAACTGCCGCGAATCAGTGTAATCGGATCGCCATACGTGACGTTCGCCAGGTCCGGGGGGGCTGGCAATGGCGGGATCCGCTTGCCTTCGAAATGGTTGGGAGCCGATTCCTTCCCCTTCCCAAGCACCCAGACTTGCGATAGGTGTAGCGTGTCGCCCGAAACCTTGCCCGAGAGTATCTCTGTCTTCGTGCGGGTATCGATCACCTGGCCGCTTTTATTTTTTCGTTCTATCTCGTGGATTCGCGTCACCTTTAGAACATCCCCGTCCACGCTGACGCTGTTGACCGGCACCACGCTGCCACCTCCCCAGAGGATGCTCCCTTCGAGTTTCCCGTCCTTCTCCGTAATTCCCAGCCACCCGGCCCGGCCGCCTGGGATCGTCAGCGCCCAGTTTCCCACGAACGGATTCTCCGCCGCCAAAGCCGGTGTACCGATCACGGCAGACGCAACTAACACCCAACAGAAAACAGCCGTCGTTTTCATGAAAGCAATTCCTTCTGCGTTTGGAACACAAATATCTTCTTCACTATAGCAGACAGCGCACAGCAGGTTGTTCCCTCTTCCGCTACGCTTGGCCCTGCCAACACCTCGACGTTTGTTGCCGGTAACTGGCCACTGCGGGCTCAGAGCCTCTCGACCCGGATATTGCGAAATTGTACTCTGGCGTGTTCATCGTGGTTCTGGACACCGATGTACCCCTTCATCGACCGGGTGAGTTCGGTGTCAATGATGGTCTCGTAGTTCATCTGAACGGTGATCTTCGGCCCTTGAGCGATGATGGTCACAGTGTTCCACTGGCCGGAAGGACGGATGGCGTTCTTGGTCGGCGCGATCACGTCGTACAGCGAGCCAGGGCCGCCTTTAGACGGCGGTTTGCCGGGCGAGTCGTGGATCTGCATCTCGTAGCCGGTGAACGCTGGGTTCTTTTCGAGAGCCGAGCGGAAAAACACGCCGCTATTGCCGCCTTCACTGATCATGTACTGCAGCTCGAGCCGGAAATTTTCGTATTCCTCGTTGGTCCTAAGCCAGGACCCGGTAACTTCGGGATTGGTGGACCAGTTTCGGCCGTTCGTGCCGATGAGAACGCCATCCTGGACGTCCCAGTCACCGCCGTCAACTACGGTCCAACCGTCGAGGTTGCGCCCGTTGAAGATGGGTTGGCAGCGCTGGTGCTGTTTGCGGATTCGGATGAGGAGATCGCGGGTGTTCCGAATGGCGGCCGCTTCGCCTTCCGGGTGCGGCCCGGCCGATTCGACGCCCACGTGACCGGTATACCCGCCGTCACGTACGATGCGCATCATGCGGAAAAAGTCGGTCTCGGCGACCAACCCCTCCGGCGTGAAGCTCGTCGCTTTGGCACTCACCGCCTTTGCATAGGGCATGAACATCTCGACGGCGTCGTACCGGTTAACGTCGTCCGGGAAATTGCCGAAATCGGGGAGGGTGCCGAAGTTGGGCTTGTCCACTTGCTCCATGACCGACACAAGCCAGGCCGGGTCCGAGGACGGCCCACCGTGGTTCTCGATGGTCACGTTGATGTCACGCTCGGCCGCGTAGTCGGCGAGCTGCGCGCAACTCTCGGCCACACAGTCGCGCAGCTCGTTCGCGTCGCGGCTACCGCGGGCGTTGACGCGGATAGCGTGGCAACCGAGAAACGCCGCCGCGTCTATCCACGGGAAGGTGCTTTCGACCGCGCGGTCGCGGCTTTCCTTCCTACTCGCACCCAGTGGGCCGTTGGTGTCGAGCATGATCAGCCCCATACTGACGCCTTCGTCATCAGCCCGCTTCTTGAGTTCGCGGAGGTAAGCCTTGTCCTTGGCTTTGTCCGCGAAGAACTGGTCCACGAACTCGATGCAATCGATGCCAAAATCCTGTTTGGCGACACGGGGAAAATCGAGGTTCGTCATCGCGCCCGCACGGAGCGTTCGCACCAGCGACCATTCGGCTAACGAGATATCGAACGGTTCGTGCGCCTCCGCGGCGATGCTTTCCTTCCCCCGCGCCGATGCCAGAGCAAACCCGCACGCGCTTCCACCCAACACAAGAAAAGTCCGTCGATCGCCTGCTTTTGGCAGCCCACGCCAAGGAAATAGGAAGCGTTATCCAGGCCTCTGTCACCGGGTACGGATGGATGACACAACCCTGTCCGTCGCCCACCAGCTGGACCTCAATGTGGCGGGCATCCTCCACCAACTCCTCC
>JAWODE010000079.1:0-3111 GCA_046483455.1 Candidatus Hydrogenedentota bacterium
AGGTCAATGACGGTCCCGTCCTCGAAAAAGTTACGCCAATGGGGACGTACCTTCGTGATCTGGAAGTAATCGGTCATTTTACGGCCTGACCGTTCGAAGAGCGGCTCAAAGAAATGCGGCAGCGTCAGTATGGACGGTCCAAGGTCAAAACTGTAGCCTGCTTCCTGGAGCACGTTCAGCTTGCCCCCGATGTGTTCGTTCTTTTCATAGATTGCGACCGGATATCCTTCTTGAGCAAGGGAAATGGCCGCGGAAATCCCCCCGAGTCCTGCTCCGACCACCACGACTTGCTTTTTGTGGAGTGGTTGATGCATGTCATTCATTACTGTCATTGCTCCGTTGAATAGAGTGAAGACGTCTCTGGGCCACCTTATTGTGGGGATTGACTGTCGTTGCTTTGCGGAAGTACTCCTCCGCTTTGCTTACGTTTCCGAGACGCTGGTAGACATCTCCAAGGAGTATGAGGCAGTGTTCATAGCCCCAAGTCGAAGCCGATGCCGTGGGTTCCTGTGTCGGCGAAACCTGAGCCTCGAAAAGTTTTTCGGCGCGATGCAAATAAGGGAGGCCTTTTTTCACGCCGCCTAAAGAGTCCGGTCCTTGAACAAAGGCTGCACCGACCAGGTATTGCGTCCGCGGGTTGTCTTTACCGTGGCGAAGTGCGAGCTCTCTGTGGCGAAGGACGGCGGGTCCCCGCCAGAGAGCATGGATGGGCTCGCGGTTGATCTGCATGCCGGCAAGCGTCGCTAGTAATGCGTGGGCTTCCGAGTCGGCATTGTTTAGCTTGGTAGCCTTCTCGAGCGCTTCACGGGCGTTGCTCGAGAGGCGTTTAAACTCCCCTTTCTCCATCGTACGGGTTTCATCACGCTGGCTGTGGACAAGAACATGAAACCACGTTATACCCAGCCAGTGGTAAGGTAAATAGTCATCAGGCTCAGTCGCACAGGCCTGCTTGAGAGTCTGAGTGGCCTTAAGGAGGGCCTCGAAATCCCACGAATGGTATCCTGCATGGAACTGTTTCACGCCTTTTTCCATATCCTCGAGATAGGTCTGGTTTGCTCCGGAGGACGGTATTAAGAGAATCACAACGGCAAGTCCAATAAGACAAATTCTTGTCACGAGTTGTTCCCCTTCGACAATGGAACTGTTTTCTTAGAATCTTATGATAAACTTCTACTCAAACACGAATAACATCCGCAGCTTGCGAGTAATTCCCGGATTCAACTGTTTGCGGAGATGTTACCCGATATGGGATGCTTAGGGCGTGAGAGATCAGGCTCGGATCGCTCGGAGAGATGCAATATGGCCAAAGCCGGTAACCTATCGAGCGTAAACCATTCCCTATCCGATTCTTCCGTTCAAGGCGCCGTGGCTGCTCTTAAGGCATTCCATCGTTCCTCAGAAACGCGTTCCATAGCGTTCCGCAAATCTAGGCTGCGCGAGCTTCTTCGAGGCATAAACGCGCGCGAATCAGATATTCTGGATGCCCTCCACGCGGATCTCCGCAAACCGCGTCAAGAAGGGTATGTATCAGAGGTTGGCTTTGTTTTGAGCGACATAAAGTATGCGCTTCGTAAAATGGATAGATGGGCGCGCCCTAGGCGGCGGAAGGGGCCTCTCCTTGCGTGGCCGTCTCGCGGCTACCTCTATCCCGAGCCGTATGGAGCAGTGCTTATCATCGGCCCTTGGAATTATCCTTTTCAGCTTCTCCTGTCACCGTTGATCGGCGCCATGGCTGCCGGCAATTCAGTCTGTTTGAAACCCTCGGAACTGGCGCCCTGTACATCGACCGTCGTGTCCGAGATGGTCCAGGAAATGTTCTCGCCGGAATATGTGCGTGTGATTGAAGGCGGAGCCGACACCGCAAAGGAACTAATCGACCAGGGGTTCGACTACATCTTTTTCACCGGCAGTACAGGCGTCGGTCGTCAGATTATGAAAGCGGCAGCGCGGCATCTGACACCTGTCACACTGGAACTTGGGGGCAAGAATCCATGCATTGTGCTCCATGATGTCGATATGCGAATAGCTGCACGCCGTATTCTCTGGGGCAAATGTATGAATGCCGGTCAAACATGTGTGGCGCCCGATCATGTCTTTGTCGACGCCCGTGTCCAGGATGAGTTTCTGGCCGCGCTCAAGGAGGTTCTTGCCGAATTTTTCGGTCCCGCACCGCGGAAAAGCCCCGATTACGGCCGCATTGTGAACCGTCGGCATTTCGACCGTTTGGTCGATTATCTAGACCAGGGACGTATCTTCTGTGGGGGCGAACGTGACCCCGACGATCTTTTCCTTGCCCCAACCATCCTTGTCGACATGGAACCAACGGCTTCCGTGATGCAGGAGGAGGTTTTCGGCCCGATTTTGCCGGTGATTCCTTTCCAGGACGTTGGTGAGTTGATGACTGACCTGCGGAAGCGTCCCAAGCCGCTCGCTCTGTATCTTTTCACGCACGATCACGCGGTTCAGGAACGTATTCTTGCGGAAAGCACCTCTGGGGGCGTCTGCATCAATGACACAATGAGCCATGTCTTTGGCAAGGATTTACCGTTTGGGGGCATCGGCGCGAGTGGTATGGGAAGTTACCATGGCAAAGCCGGCTTTGATTGCTTCACGCACCACCGCAGTGTTTTGCGAAGATGGATGAGGCCTGATCCCGCTTTTCGGTATCCGCCAAGGCGTCATTCGCTGGCAACACTGAAGCGCTTCTATCATCTCATGATGCGAAGATGATATATCCGGATTCGATGGTTCGGCACAGCGATGGGGTTGCTGCGATGTGGGCCGAGGACTGGTCCCGAGCTTGGAGGTACTATGAAGGCAAAAGACAAACATGTCGTTATCGTGGGCGCCGGCCCCGGGGGCTTAACAGCGGCCATGATCCTGGCCAATCGCGGATTGCGAGTGACTGTCTTCGAGGCCAAAGACCGGGTGGGCGGACGTAATGCTTCCCTTAATCTCGGGGAGTACACTTTCGATACGGGCCCCACATTTCTAATGCTCAAGGGAGTCCTTGACGAGGTTTTACAGGAGGCGGGCGCGTCTACGGACAATCTGATGGATATGCGGCGTATCGAACCGATGTACCGTCTACAGTTCCACGACAAGGTCTTC
>JAWODE010000115.1:0-3373 GCA_046483455.1 Candidatus Hydrogenedentota bacterium
GGCCCGTGGGGTCTCAATCCGGCAAGGGAAAACGTGCTGTCCTACCTGTTGTTGAAATCACTGCCGGCGGACACGGCCGCGTTCCTTGTCATAATGACCGGCGAAGGCGCCGGTCCCACAGTGGAAGGAATCACGCCTCGGGCCATGAATTCTTGAGGCAGCGAACCATGAGCCATTTGGCTCACCCGTAGACCATGAAAATGGTGCCTACGAGGCTCCGCCAACGGAGGACGGGCTGTCCAGCCCGTCCATAAGACCACCGCGGACGGACACGTCCGCGCTCCTTGTCATAATGACCGGCGAGGGCGCCGGTCCCACACCGGAGGAATTCTCGATGCAGCATCGAGGCTGTCCGAGGCTCCGCCTGCATATTTCTCCGGGTGTTGGGTAATATCTTCCGGTACAGGGCCCATACCCTGCGACCCTGGATGGATTATAACGCCTTTTATTGCAAAGGATTGCCTTAAAACCAACTTCCGGCACGGCGTTTGCTCATTTTGCGGCCGGGGGCGTGCCCTTGTGAGGACATCGATGGACGTTGCAGCAACAACTTTTCATCTTGCCAAGATGGTTCCGGAACGAACCATGGGGCGGCGCCATATAACGCCGGGCGCCTTCCAACGGGCGCTGGAATCGGCGGCCGCGGCGGCCACAACCAAGGAAGTGCCCGCAGTACACAACGTCCGGGCAGGCGAGACATTGTGGTCGATTTGCCGGGCGCATCTACGCCAATTGGGCTGTCCGTCCGATGCCTCGGCGGTGGCCGAGGCCATTCAACAGGTCGCCCGCCACAACCACATTAAGGATGCCGATTACATCGTCGTTGGACAGCAAATCGATCTATCCATGCTGGACACGTCCGCCAAGGTGGCGTCAAGAGGCACATCCGAGTTAGCGATCACGAAAACGAGCGCCCAATCCAAATCTGCGGCCGCAGGAGGTCCCTCCGCCGTTTCTAATCCACGGTCGAATGCCCTCTGGAGAGCCAAGAAGGCCGTACTGCAAACCAAAGGCGCATTTTCAGGCTTCTTGAAAGACGAAGCCGTATCCGAGCCTGCCAAGGCCACCGAAAAATCGTTCGGCGGACTGCTCGGCGGGCCTGCCCGGCTTTCCTCGGGATTTGGAATGCGCAAAGACCCGTTCACGGGACGCATGCAACAGCACGACGGCCTCGATCTTGCCGCCGCGAAGGGCACAAAGGTTTATCCGATGCAGGAAGGACGCGTTACCTACAGCGGGTGGCGGGGCAATTACGGCCGCCTGATCATCGTCCAGCATGAAGACGGCACGGAGACGCGATACGGCCACCTGTCGGAACGGCTTGTGAAAGAAGGCGATTCGGTAGGTGCAAACACCGTGATTGGGAAAGTAGGCTCGTCGGGGCGGTCTACCGGCGCGCACCTTCACTTCGAACTGCGGGAAGGCTCCCGCCCCGTGAACCCGCTTCCGCATGTCCGCCAGGAGATGGCTTACTCGATGTAGCCCAGATTCTCGAGCGCTTCGATGTCGTCTTCCGTAAGTTGGGCTTCTTCAGGCGCAACACGCGGCGTGGCCGCGTCCCATTCCTCGATAATTTTTCGCAAACGCGCCACGTCTTCGGGCCGATCATCGGACACATCCTCGAGCTCTTCCGGATCATCCTCAAGATTGAAGAGTTCATCGCGGCGGCCGTCGATGATGAGCTTCCAAGGGCCCGCAATGACGGCTTGGCGCATCGGGGGCTGGTTGCCCATAAGGGCCTTGGCGCCGGGAAGATTGGGAACGGCCCCTCCGTACGTCTCGAAGACCCGAACTCGGTCTTCGGGCACTTCATCGTTCAGCAGATCAAGGCCTTCCATTCCCGGCAACGGCGGAAGACCGGCAAGACCCAGTAAAGTTGGCCCCACATCGACCGCGCGCGAGAGACGGTCCGTGACACCGGGCTCAATGCCTGGCCCATGAATAAAGAGGGGGATGCGGACGCCGGGCTGGTATACGCGGCGGCCATGCCCGACGTAATCGTGTTCATGCAGGCTTTCTCCATGGTCCGCCACGAAGAGGATGTACGCGTTTTCCTTGGGCAGGATGTTCAACACCCGTTGAATCTGATAATCGGTAAAGGCCACTTCCGAGTCGTACCGAGCCCGGGTATCTTCGACGTCGTCCAATTTCCGCAATGGCACTTCCCAAGGATGGAAACGCTTATGAAACCGGTACGGCGCATGGGGGTCCGAGTAATGAATCCAGCAAAACAGGGGTCGGTCAGCGTCTCGGTTCTCAATGGCCTCGATGGCCCGTTTCGTGACGTCATCGGCATACCGCTCCGACTTCAGCACGCCCCACCGGCGCGCGTTAAAATCAGCATCGTAATGCTCGAACCCGCGATCAAGCCCGCATAAATTGGGCTTCAAAGTCCAGTTGCTCTGGATACAAATGGTTTCATAGCCCGCGGCCTGAAACCGCTCGGTCACCAGGGGTGTCCACGCGGGCATGGGCAAACCGTTTCGCGTGGTGGCGGTAGCTCGCGGATAGCGGGACGCCAACATGGACCCGAACGAAGGCGACGTAAGCGGCACCTCGCACACGCAGTTTTCAAAGAGAAGCGATTCAGCCGCCAACGCATCGAGATGCGGCGAGGTCGGCCGGTCGTACCCGTACATACCGAGATGGTCGGCGCGTAAGGTATCCACGGAAATAAAAAACACATCGGGAGCCGCTAAAGCAGCCGCTAAAGCCATTATCCAAACCATTATCGATTACTCGTCCTCGGAAGGTTGGTGGTCGGAGGTTTCCTGTTCGTTGTCTTCCGCGAGGGGATGCTCGACACTGAACACGCAGGTGGTCGAGAGGGGCATTTCCCCTCCCTCGGGCCCGAGCACCGGAATCACGTTGCCGTCTTCATCATAGCCGGTGAGTTCCAAGGTAAAATCGCCCGGCGGGGCCATGAACGGCACATCCACCAGGAGAGACCATACCCCGTCACCGGCTTCCTCGTCCGGAGGCGTGCCGTCATCTTTGAGGTCAAACTTCATGCGGGGGTCTTCGCGCACGACAGCGCTCACCTTGTCGACGATGTTGAACCGGTCCCGCTCGACCGTCACCGTAATGACGGCCGTATCGCCCGGCTGCAACTGAGCGGGGGTAATGGTAGCCGACGTAAGCCGGGGTTGCCGCCGGTAGGCATTGCACCCACTGCCCACCCCCATCATCATCAGCGCAATCACGCAGACGCATACACTTCGCTTCATTATCTGTTCTCCAGCACTCCTTCTAGAAATGGAGCCGGGGGGACCTCCAGACACATTCATTCTGCGCAGACCTCGAGTAACCGCCGCGGGTTATTTCCAGCAATGACGTCCAGCGCGGGCCGTTAGTCGGCAGGGCCGGGATCGTC
>JAWODE010000120.1:0-8895 GCA_046483455.1 Candidatus Hydrogenedentota bacterium
GGCTTTCTGAGACTTGGTCCACGCTTCGGGCGGTCCGAAGAAACCGAGGCCCCCCACGCTTTCCGTTTGGGTTTGCGTGGTGGTTTCTTCAGGCGGAGGCGACGTGTCAATGAAGGTCGCCACGATAGCGAGGACAATCACGCTGATCGCGGCCACCCAAAGCCCCGTGCGAAACCCGCGTGTCTCGCGGAAATCCTCGAAGCGCTTTCCCAAGGTGGGGGCTTCGTCATCGATTACAATATCGTCAGCGTCGTGATCGATGACGTCGAGGTCCTCGGCATTCGTGGCGGTCTCTTCCGAAGGCGGGGCCACTGCCTCGAAGGCGGTTTCGCTGGGAGCGGTTTCCTGGGACTGATTGGCACAGATATGGCAGATGACGCCCTCGGCGGTGGGGGTCTTGTCCCAATCGCCGCGAAAGGGCCGTCCGCAACGGGCACAGTGGTCCGGACTGTCCTTCCTCGGGGTTTCTTCGATTGGAGGACCTTCGTCCAAAGGGCGCGCATTATTTTTGTTTATGCGAAACGTAACGCCGCAATTGCCGCAGACAACATCCGTTCCCCAGGCGCTGTCCGATACCTGGAACGTGTGTCCGCATTCGCATGTAACCAGCAATTTTCCCATGGGTCTGATCATACACGGTTCGAGTGCCGATTATTCAATGCAGCAGATATCGCGCCTGTTTGACAAGGTGGACCGAGTGGACATGATGGACGAGTAAATCGCAGAGGGATGGTTTTCAAACGCATCTTGCCGAAGGATTTTGGCGGTTCGCGGCAATATAATGGGTGAAACGGTTAACCGAAAGGTGGGGGGATGGAGGCGGAAAGCCGTCAGTGGGAAGAACGCGCTCTGCGAGCCGCGGTGCTCGCCGGCGACGAGACTGCGTGGCGGGTACTGTACGAACGCCATTTCGATGCGCTGTTCGCTCACGTCTACGCCCGAGTTGGCGGCGATAGGGAATGTGCCCGGGAGATTGTCCAGGATTGCTGGATGGCGGCCGTGCGGCGAATACGTTCCTTTGATCCTGCGCGTGGCAGTTTCGCCAACTGGTTGCGGGGCATCGCCGAGCGGGTTTTGCTGGGTCAACGGCGGCGTTGGGCGCGCAGGCAACGTCTCGCACAGGGTGGTCCGGCAGTTCCGGAGTCCACCATGGCCGATAGGCCTTCGGAAGCCGCGGAACGGGTGGCTTGGGTTCTGGCCGAGCTGCCGGAAAACTACGCGGCCGTATTGCGCGCCAAGTACGAAGAACAGCAACCGGTGGCTGAAATCGCGAAAGCATGGGGCCGGAGCGTGAAAGCGGTCGAGTCGCTGCTCTCCCGCGCACGTGCGGCCTTCCGGCGAAATTGGGCGGAAATGGATAGCGAATCCGTTCCCGTTGAAGGACACAACAATGAAAAAACCTGATCGATTCGACGAAGACGACCCGCTCTTGGAAGACGGCGACTTGCCGCCTGACGCCTGGCGCCTGCCTCTCGCGCCTGAGGGATTTCGGGAAGACGTGCTGGCGCGGACCTGTGCGGCGGTGCGCGGACGATGCAGAAAACGCCGGACCCTGTTGGTGGGAGCCGTCACCGCGGCTTATGCAGCGGGGATTGTGACGGCGTTCGTGGTCCCTGGCGGGTTTCCGGAGAGCGCGAGTGTTGTGCCAGTGTTAACCGAAGCGGTACAGGAAGATGCCTCTCCGGTAACAATTCGAGAAGAACCCACGACGCGGTCCGAGGTGCTGCGTGATCCCGAACAGTTCGCATTATTGCTGGTTCGCTCGCCGCGCGAGAAGCAAGTTGAACTTTTGAAAGCTGCTGGGGACCGTTACCTCAATGAATACGGCGATGTGGAACTCGCCTTGAACTATTACCGGCGACTCTTGTCTCTCGAACCGTCCGGCGAAGATGCCGAACCTACTCTTGACGATACCTGGCTATTGAGGTCGTTGAAGCAGGCGCGCCTGCAGGAGGAACATCATGGAAACGCGAATTCGTAATGCGATGCTGGCCGGAGCGCTGTTGGTCGCGCTGAGTTTGCCGCTTTGGGCGCAGGAAGAGGGGCCGGGGGAGACGCCTGCCGGTGGTGGGCCGGGTGTAGAAGCTACTCCTACCACGGTGCCGGGCTCTCCGGACAAGGAAACGGATGAAACGGGCGAACGCCCTTCAGCCCTGCCGGACAGCCTCGACAAAATGATCGAACTGGCGCAGAAGAACAGCCCCGAGGTCATCATAGCCGAAGCGCAACTGCGTGAGGCCGAGGCCCGGCTGCGGCAGGCCAAACTCGAAGCCACGCAGCGCGCCATTGAACTGTTTCGGGATAGGAGAGCGGTTGAGATTGCAAGGGAGAGCCTACGCGAGAAAGAAAAACTATACAGGCAAGGCAGAGGTCATCTGGAATCCCTGCAAATGGCTCAAGAGCGTCTCGCCGAACTTGAGGCTTCAGTGGCCAGTGGTAATGCGGCGCTTGAAATGATGGCGACCCAGCCAATCGACGAAAGAGGCCGCTTCGGCGGGGCTGACGCCATCCGTCCCGAGCCGGAGCCGTTGGTCCGCGTGGAACGACCCGAACTTCCCGAAGATTCGGAAAATGAAATCCTGCAGGTCCTTGACGAGCCCCTCAGCATCGAGTTCGAGGATGAACAGCTTGTGGTTATAGGCAGTTTTGTCAGTAAGTACCTTGGGATAAACATCGTCGTCGACCCCGCGGCCGACGGAGTGGTCGATTATATCGAGATCCGTGATCTAACCTTGCGGGATACCTTGCATGCATTGGCCGATACAAAGGAAGGCATCTGCTTCGTCATCCGTGATTCCTACATCTTCGCGACGACCGAGGAGCGGGCCATGCAGATCAACGCACCAACTATTCCCGATACCATTCCACTCTATGTTCCCGTCGATTCCACCGATAGAGCTCAAGAAGAAGCCGCAGCCGAAAGGGCGGACGTTGAGAGGCAAAGGCAGGTGGAAGAAAGAAGAAAAGCTACTGCGGCGCCTTAAGCGGCTGCGCCCTAAGCGCGCCCGGATATTGTCTGATGTGTAGACCCTTTCTCAAAGAAAGCTAGTATTTGTAGCGCAGGCGTCTCGCCTGCATTGGGGTCTTTTTGGAGACCGTTCGGTCGTAAGAGTGGCGCGGTCAGCCGCCTTCGCGAAAACGCTTCGGGGAGCGAAGGGAGACTACGCCACAGCGAGTGATGAATCTGACAAGCCGGAGTAGTCGGTTTCTACTGAGCGTTTGCCGGGCGAGACTCAGTCCCTCGCGGGCGGTGCATGGCGTATGGTACGATTCCTGAGTTGTAGCAAGACACAACAAGGGAATGGCCGTGACATCACCGCTGGCGAAAGGAAAATCGGCGTTCCTCCGTTACTGGGAGGAGCGCGAGCCGGTAACCATTCTTGAGGTGTGCCAGGACACGATTGCGGTAACGGCGCCGGAAGGGCCGTCGCCCGCGAAAAGCGTGGGCGTAACGCTCGAAGTTCCTACTTTGCAAGGAGTCCTGTGTTACCACACCCACGTAGCCACGGCGCCGTGTCCGGGGGATGAAATATTGCTGCTGCGGCGCTCCGCGAGCGTGCAGCGGTTCGACCGGCGGCGGACATGGCGTGTGCCTTTGCACACACGCACCAAGGTATCGCGCCTTGACGAACCGCGGACGTTTCCTGCCCTGGTGGTCGATGTCAGTGCCGAGGGCGCACAGCTTCATACCATGGGGCCTTTCGATCTTGGCGAGATCATTACCTTTCGGTTGCATCTCCCGGAAGAGGTGCCACACCAGGTGTGCGCGAAGGTCGTGCGTTTGAAATCGGGCTCGCGGGATGGGCAGAGCGCTTCCGCGCTTGGTGTGCTGTTCCAGGGACTTTCCGGGCCTGCGCGCAAGGCCTTAACATTCTACATCTGGAAACGGCTCCAGGAGCTTTTCCCCCGCGAAACCCGAAAACTGTTTCGGCGCGAGCGCAAGAGCAGCGACCTTGACCGCCGTTTAGGATTAATTGGCACGCCCGATGACGACGAGCCGCCTAAAGGGGGAGACGCGCCGATTTCCGTGGAAAGCGATGAGGAGTCGCCATGACGCCCGTGGACAGGATTTTCAGCACCGGCATTCCCGAATTGGACCGGGTCCTCTGCGGTATTCGGCCCGGCGACAACATCGTGTGGGAAGTCGAGGCCATCACCGATTACGCGGAACTGGTAAAGCCGTTTGTCGAGACCGCGTTGGAACAGGGCCGGAATATCCTGTACTTCCGCTTCGCGCGTCATGCTCCCCTCATCGAGCCGTACAAGGGTGTCCAGGTTGTGCATCTCGATCCCCAGGTAGGTTTCGAGACGTTTCTAGACGGTATCCATCAGGCGGTCGAGGAGGCGGGTAAAGGGGCGTACCATATCTTCGACAGCCTCTCTGATCTCACGGCGGATTGGTATTGCGACCAGATGGTCGGCAATTTCTTTCTGCTCACGTGTCCGTATCTGTACGAGCTCGATACGGTGGCGTATTTTGCGCTCTTGCGCCGCTTCCATTCGTCTTTCGCCATTGTTCCGATCACGGAAACGACCCAACTTCTCCTCGAGGTCTACCGCAAGGATGAGAGACTGTATGTCCACCCTCTCAAGGTAGACGACCGCAGTTCGCCCACCATGTATATGCTGCACGAACTCGACGGAGAGACGGTTCGGCCGGTGTCCGAGAGCCATACCATTAGCGAAATTCTCACCTCGAGCCCACGATCGGCGTTGGGATTGTCGCAATATCGTCTCGGGGTATGGACGCGGACGTTTGTGCAGGCCGAAGTGTTGCTCGAGCAGGCCCGCGCGGGCATTGCGTCGCCGGAAGCCGTCCAGACCATGTTCGAGCGGTTGCTCCGCATGGCCATCTCGCGCGACGAACGCGTACTCAAACTTACCGCGAAGTATTTCGATCTCGAGGACATGGTGGCGATTGGCAAGCGGCTTCTCGGGACGGGGCTCATCGGAGGGAAATCCGTCGGGATGCTGTTGGCCCGGGCAATTCTCGAGCGGGCCGGTCCCCAATGGAAGGAGCGCCTCGAGGTGCACGATTCCTTCTTCATTCCGTCCGATGTTTTCTACACGTTCCTGGTGCGCAATGGGTGCTGGAAGATCCGGAAACGCCAACTCCAATCGAAGGATTATCTCGAGGGCGCGGAGGAAGCGCGCCAACTGATTCTCAACGGGAGTTTCCCCGAGTATATCGAGAAACGCTTCGCGGATATGCTCGATTATTTCGGACAATCCCCGATTATCGTGCGCTCGAGCAGTCTTTTGGAGGATAATTTCGGCAACTCTTTCGCTGGCAAGTACGAGAGTGTGTTCTGCGGGAACCAGGGCTCACGCGAGGAGCGGCTAGAAGACTTTTTGGCGGCGGTGAAGACCGTCTACGCAAGCACTATGAGCAAGCCGGCGTTGACCTATCGCGCGCGGTTTAACCTGCTTCACCGCGACGAGCAGATGGCGCTTCTTGTTCAACGCGTATCGGGGGCGCAGCATGGGCCTTTCCACTTTCCGCAGATCGCGGGGGTCGGGTATTCCTTTAACCCGTTTGTGTGGGAACCGAGCATCGATCCCAAAGCCGGGATGTTGCGATTGGTGTTTGGACTGGGCACACGCGCCGTGGACCGCTCGGACGACGATTACACCCGGCTGGTCGCGCTTAATGCTCCCGGCAAGCACCCTGGCGGGGAATCCGAAGATATCGTACGGCACTCACAGCACAAGGTGGATGCCATTGACCTTGAGAATAATACCCTGACGACCACCGATTTTGACGAGATTTGCGAAGAGGCGCGGGATGTGCCTGTGCATCTTGTCGCCTCGCGTGATTTGCGCGCCGAACGCCTGGCGCGCGAGCGAGGCATGCGGGCCCTTGCGCCGAACATCCTGACGTTCGACGGTCTCCTGAAGAAAACACCGTTTGTCGAACACATGCGCGAAATGCTCGCTACCCTCGAGGAAGCCTACGATACGCCGGTGGACATCGAGTTCACCGCGAATTTCATGGACGAAGACTCCTGCAAGATCAATCTTGTGCAATGCCGCCCGCTGCAAGTCAAGGGCGATGCACGGGTCCTGGCCCCGGCGGCCAAAATCGACCCGGCGGACCTCTTGCTCGAGGTGAACGGCCCCGTGATCGGTCACAGTCGGCTGGACGCGATTGATCGGATCATCTACGTCGCGCCGTCTCGGTATGCAGAGATGCCGGTGAAAGAGCGCTATGCCGTGGCTCGTCTGATTGGACGGCTCAACCACCTCAACGAACAGAGCAATAATCCGCCCATCACGATGTTGCTGGGGCCGGGGCGCTGGGGTACGACAACGCCCTCGCTGGGCATCCCCGTGAATTTCTCCGAGATCAATTCCGTGTCTGTTCTGTGCGAAATCGTCGCCATGCGCGAAGACTTGGTGCCGGACTGTTCCTTTGGCACGCATTTTTTCAGCGAGCTGGTCGAGATGGAGATGCTGTACATGGCCTTGCTGCCCAGCCGGGAGGGCAATTTCCTGAGCGAGCGCTTTTTCGAACGCACACCGAGTGTCCTGACCGACTTAATACCCGAGGCCAAAGAACTCGAGCCTGTCGTACGCGTTATCGACGTGGCGGAGCTTCCCAGCGGGCGTCTTGTCAAGCTGCACGCCGACACCCTCCGCCAGCGGCTTATCTGTTACCTCGAAACACCCCGGCCGGAGTAGGGAAGAAGAATGCCGAGCCGGCGCTCGGCGATCCCAAAGTGCGTTACCGGAGACTACGGCAGCTCGAGTGCGGCATCCGTGACCGCCCCTTCCGAAGCCGAGTTGACCAAACTCGCGTATTTGGCGAGCACGCCGCGTCTATAGCGGGATTTTGGCGCCTTCCATTTTTTAAGGCGCGCGTCAATCTCCTTTTGGGGGACGTCGAGGGTAATGCTGCGCTTATCGGCGTCGATGGTGATGGGATCGCCGTTCTTGACAATGGCAATGGGGCCCCCGACTTGAGCTTCGGGTGTGATGTGACCGACCACGAAGCCGTGCGAGCCGCCGCTGAAGCGCCCGTCGGTGATCAAAGCCACGTCCTTCCCCAAATCTTTGCCCATAACGGCCGATGTGGGGGAGAGCATCTCGCGCATGCCCGGGCCGCCCTTGGGACCTTCGTAGCGGATGACGATCACATCGCCTTTCTTGACGGTGCCGTCAAGAATCCGCTTGAGGGCTTCCTCCTCTGAACGGAATACCCGGGCTTCGCCGGCAAAGCGCGTGCCCTCCTTGCCGGAAATCTTCGCGACGGCGCCGCCGGGGGCCAAGTTTCCTCGTAATATGACCAGATGGCCGGTTTTCTTGATGGGGTCGGACATGAGCCGCATGACCGTCTGCTTTTTCGGATAAGGCTTCACGCCGCGCAGGTTTTGAGCGAGGCTCTTGCCGGTGACGGTGATGCAATCGCCGTTGAGCAGTTTTGCTTTCAACAACTCGCGCATGAGGGGCGTTACCCCGCCAATATTGACCAAATCCGCCATCACATGCTTCCCACTCGGCTTCAAATCCCCGAGCACCGGGGTCCGTTTGCCGATGCGCGTGAAGTCGTCCAGGGTCAGGCGCACGCCCGCGGTGTGAGCCATCGCCAGTAGATGCAGCACAGCATTGGTCGAGCCGCCAAGGGCCATGACCACCGTGATGGCATTTTCGAAGGCCTTGCGAGTCATGATGTCACTCGGACGCAACCCTTTTTCGAGCATGGCGACAACGGCGGCCCCCGCGCGGCGGCAGTCCTCGGCCTTGTCTTTGGAAATGGCGGCTTGGGCGGAGCTGTTGGGGAGGCTCATGCCGAGGGCTTCGATGGCGCTTGCCATGGTATTTGCCGTATACATGCCGCCGCAGGCGCCCGGCCCGGGGATGGCGCAGGCCTCGATGTCATGCAGTTCGCGATCGCCGATTTCGCCTTTGGCGTATTTCCCGACCGCCTCGAACACGGACACGATATCCACGTCCTGGTCCTTGTACACGCCGGGCATGATCGTTCCTCCGTAGACGAACACCGCTGGACGGTTCAGGCGGGCAATGGCCATCATGCAGCCCGGCATGTTCTTATCGCAGCCGCCGATGGCCACGAGTCCGTCAAAGGCTTCGCATCCGGCGACGGTCTCGATCGAGTCGGCGATAACCTCGCGGGATACGAGCGAGTATTTCATACCCTCGGTGCCCATCGAGATGCCGTCGGAGATGGTGATGGTATTGAAAATGACCGCTTTTCCACCGGCGTTGTCGACTCCGAGGGCGGCCTCGCGCGCGAGTACATCGATGTGCATGTTGCATGGCGTTACCTGGCTCCACGTCGATGCGATGCCCACCTGGGATTTGGCAAAATCGCCGTTCGAGAACCCGACGGCATGCAACATGGCCCGGCTGGCCGCCCGTTCGACGCCCTCTGTTACCGCGGAAGACCATTTTTTTGCCAAGGATTTCGATTTGGACGCGTTTGGCATGGTAGCACCCTACTTCCTGTATTCTCTTAAACGTGTTTAGAGTAATAACACACGCCGAAGTCATTCTATGTCCGGAATACGAAGGCACGAACCGCGGCAGCCTCAGCCGCTACCGTGATTTGTGAGACCCCTGCCCCCGGCGGTCATTGCTGGTTATTTGCTGGTTATTTGCGTTCAAAACACCCACTGGGGAATGCTATGGTGCGCAGTTGAGGGGCATTTTCTGAACACCGGAGAGTTACTTATGTTCATGCGTTGTCTGGCCGTATTGGTGCTGTCGTGTGTCGTCGATGCCGCCCCCGGGTTGGCCGGGGAGGTTGAACCGCTCGAGCATGCGATTTTATTGATGCGGCAAGACTGGGGCGAGATGGGCCTGAATAGGGCGGCTCACGCGAAGAGCAAAGAGGGCCGTCCACTTCAGATTGGAGATAAACATTACGACAAAGGC
>JAWODE010000179.1:0-4576 GCA_046483455.1 Candidatus Hydrogenedentota bacterium
GCCGCATTTTGTGATCGGGGGTGATGTAATATGGCGGCGAGCGCGATCCCCCCTTGCCCCCCTGCCTGCTCGGTCTGCCTGCTAGCACGGGGTCTGCTAGCATCAAGAGCAGAGGGCCGTTAGCATGCTACCGAGTGCGTGCTAGCATCTTTGCTACAGATTCTTTTTGCATGCTAGCAAGGCGTGCTAGCACCCCGTAGCAAACCCGCTAGCATGGTAGCAGGAGCGTGCTACCGAATTTACATCAGAGTCTTAACCCCCCTAGCAGCTAGCAGCGGCATGGCGAGGGTGCTATGTCTGTCTATTCGCCTTCCGAATCCCCAGGGACCAGCGCCCAGATGCGTTTCAACGGAAGGTCCGTCTGCAGTTCCTCGGGGAGCTTGTCGTAGTTCCGCGTGACGGCTGCTAGCAAGTCATCGGCGTCCCACAGGCGAATCGAGAAGAAGCTCAAGCGGGCTTCCTTTTGAACAGCACTATTGAACCCGCCCCAGCTTACAAGAAGCCCCTCGTCGGCTTTGAATGTCGCCATACTTCCCTGAAGACCGCGAAACACCGTGACATCGGAAGTGCTATTCGATGATTTCACTTGAACACACATACGCGGTCCCTCCAAACCGAGGGCACCACGCCGAGCGAGGATGTCCGCTCCCCCATCAGGACCGGGAGTCGACAACTGCGTCACGTATCCTTCTGCTTGAAGAACGGCATTTACAAGACGCGCCAGCGCATGCCCTTTGAAGCGGCTTTCCATGTACGACAGAATCTGGTCCTGGGCCATCTGCTCCACGTCGGGCGGGGCCGTGTCCGTGTCCGTGCCGCTATTGCTGCCACTCTTCTCGAAACCGGGATCGGGTTTCCCTTGAGCCACAAGCTTGACCCGCTCCTCAGCATTATTTCGCTTTATACGGCAGACCGTCATAGCAGCGCCAAATGAATAGAGCAGGTCCTGCTGAAACCGGGTCCGAGGCAGGTCGGTGACCAGCCATTTCGTGGGTCGGACGTGATGGGTAGTGCCGAGGTCCTCAGGGTACTGGTAATCGCCCGCGATTTTGCCGATGGCGATTTGAGAAGTGGTTTTCATCGGCATCACGACAAGGTCACCGGGTTTCATTTCGAATAGGAAGGCGTTTAGCTGGGCGAGCTGATTCCCGAGTTGGTTCGCACTCCACTTCGGGTATGTTTGTTGCAGTATTTTGCGGAGTTGAGCTTTGTTTTTAACATCAGAAAGGTCTGGGGTCTCAATCCAACCGATACAGGCTAGATTGTTCTCCAATGCTTGGGCTTCTTGCTGACCGTGCCTACCACCGCGCACCAACCATACACTCATCGAGGCTACCTCCCAGATTTGGCCAGTTTCTTGGGGGGCGATATTTCAAAGCATCCCCCTTTCTACAACCCTGCCATAGATCAAAATGCTACCATGCTGGCCGAATGGATGCCAAAGGAATATGGTCGCATCCCCGGCTTTCTTCGAAGATTCTCTTGGCCGATGACACGCTAAGAAAATCGATTACGACACCGCAGGTTCTGCGACCTAGTGCCGACCGAGCCAGCAGATGCCTCATTTTCAGGAAACGTTCTTGGTTGAAGGGAAAGCCCCAAAAGAGCACGAAATGGCACTTTTTTGGAACCCCAGTGGAACCCCAACAGAAAAAGGACCTACGCGGCATTGGCGTAAGTCCTTGATAATATTGGTGGAGATGAGGGGGTTCGAACCCCTGACCTCTTGTCTGCCAGACAAGCGCTCTCCCAACTGAGCTACATCCCCACTGGTAAGCACTTCGCACTTAGAGCAAAAGAAAGTATAGAGAAAGAATGGCGATGAGTCAAATTTTTGCGCGAAAGTTTGTGACGCAGGCCCCGCGAAAGTCCGGGCCGCATACCTCAGAGTCGAATCCTTGTACTCGCTTCTTTCTCCGCAATTTCGCTATGATCGTTGATTGAAGGAGTATAGCGTGCATAAATCGAATTAAATCAGCGCCCGACCCTGCTCACGAAGTACGGGCCTTTCCCGGGAGATAGTCTTTTATGGAAGCAACGAAACGACGCGAGACCATTGGCGTGATGGTGGGAGGCGTTCAGATCGGCGGCGGCGCACCGGTTGTAGTCCAGTCGATGACCAATACGGATACGGCCGACGCGGCAGCCACCGCCCAACAAATCATGGAACTGGCCGACGCGGGTTCCGAGCTGGTCCGGGTGACCGTAAACGTTCCCAAAGCAGCGGAAGCCGTTCCCGAGATTGTGACGCGCATCCGCGATGCCGGATACAGCACTCCGATTGCCGGTGATTTCCATTACAACGGACACAAATTGCTCACGCAGTACCCGGAGTGCGCACGAACACTAGACAAATACCGCATCAATCCAGGCAATACGGGTAAAGGCTCGAAGCACGACGCCAATTTCGAGACCATCTGCACAATCGCCCGAGACAACGACAAGCCTGTCCGTATTGGCGTCAATATCGGCTCGTTAGACCCCGAACTCGTCATGCGCAAGATGCAGGAAAACACCGACAATGCTCTGGGCAAGTCTTCGGACGAGGTCATGAACGAGTGCATGATCCTCTCGGCCCTCGAGTCCACCCAGCTTGCTCTCGACGCGGGATTGCGTGAGGACCAGATCATCATCTCGTGTAAGACGTCGACGCCCATGCACCTCATCGACGTCTACCGCGAACTCTCATCGAAAACGAAGCAACCTTTGCACTTGGGCCTTACTGAAGCCGGGATGGGCACAAAAGGCTTGGTCTGGTCCGCCGCGGCCATGGCGCCGCTCCTGTGCGAAGGCATCGGCGACACGGTCCGCGTATCGTTGACGCCGCGTCCCGGCAGCGATCGGCGCGAAGAAGTCTATGCCTGTTGTGAACTGCTCCAGGCGCTCGGGCTCCGGTCCTTTGCGCCTACCATCACAGCGTGTCCCGGCTGTGGCCGCACGACCAGCACCACGTTTCAGGAACTCGCTCAAGAGACGGAGACCTACATCAAAGAACGCTTGCCCGAGTGGCGGAAACGGTACAAAGGCATTGAGACGCTCAAGTTAGCCGTCATGGGCTGCGTTGTAAACGGTCCGGGCGAATCCAAAGCCGCCAACATCGGCATCAGCCTTCCCGGTTCCGGCGAAAGTCCCGTGTGCCCGGTATACGTCGATGGCGAGAAGGTCGCCAGTCTCAAGGGCACCCCCCAGGAACTTTCGAAGGGTTTCCGGGAGATCATCGACAGCTACATCGAAAGCCATTTCGGAAATCATGCAGAATAACCTTGCCGATATAGAAGTTCATCAATACTATGGCGTAGCCCCCTAGAAGAACATGCCGGGCCTCTCATCGCTTCCTATTCTTCTCACAGACTCTTTTCGAGTGCCATCACCCTCTCGACCAACTCGTGGGCAATCCGCGCATGCGTATCGTCGAACGGCAAAATTGGTTCCCGGACGCGGGATGTCTTATAAACGCCCTGCGCGTGTAGCAGCCGTTTGAAGAAGTGAATCGAAATATCAAGATGTTGATTCGAAAAAGCCAGTACCGGCAACACCTTTTCAAACAATGCCCGCGCGTCCGCGCGCCTGCCCGCGGTATACAGGGCGTATATCCGGGTATAGACCGGGTGCATCCCTGTCGGCATGAACGCATCCACGCCGCGATCGAGCGCCTCGATCATCTGCATCACCGCCCATCCGCCGGCCACATGCAACGCGCCACCCGTTGCGCGCAATACTTCGCTGTACTTCATCCCCGCCGGCACTACTTCTATTTTCAGCGATTTGAAACATTCGATTTCCTCGAACAACCGCGCCACAAGCGACACAGGGACTCCGTATCCTCGCTCGTCCCAGTCTTGAATCATCAGGAATGGCGGTTCATGGTCGGCAATTTCCCGGATGTTTTGTTCGTATGCGGCCTCATTGTCAAAAGGCAAGTTGACCAGCACACCATCGCAACCCAGCGCGACCAACGCCTTCGTCCCCTTGGCCCTTGGCCCTTGGCCCTTGGCCTTTTGTCCGAGTCAGCTGTTCCCCTTGGACCGAAGTTCTCCGGTACGCTAAAATATTAATTCAGCGCGTAAAATTCCGCGCCTGTCCCCATCGTCTAGTGGCCGAGGACTCCGCCCTCTCACGGCGGCAACAGGGGTTCGACTGATTCGCCGGGAGCGAATCAGCGCGAGCGCAGCGAGCCCGCAGGGCGAGGCTCATGGATGAGCCGAGCAATCCCCTTGGGGACAGCGCCGTCAGGCGCTTGCTATAATTCATCGCGGGCGTTGAGATAGACGTCCGGGTAAACGTGGCAGGAAGCCGTAACAGAGCGATCCACGTCCCCATCGTCTAGTGGCCGAGGACTCCGCCCTCTCACGGCGGCAACAGGGGTTCGAATCCCCTTGGGGACGCCAAACACCCGAGTGCGCATGAGTAGCGCACCCCTCACCCCAACCCCTCTCCCCTTGCAGGGGAGAGGGGCTAGTGCGGATTCCCTTCGTCATTTTGCCTGGGCGGTTTGCCTGGAATGGATTCCCTCTCCCCCATCGGGGGAGGAGATATGGTCGAAAGTTGTGTACGGGAGTGATTTGAAATAGGCGGC
>JAWODE010000354.1:0-3561 GCA_046483455.1 Candidatus Hydrogenedentota bacterium
AGAGGGTACGGTCGCGTGATCTGCTTTTCCCGGCATTCGCCCGCCACTTCAGCGTCCCTATACCCTTTACTTCGTCCCACTTGCCGAACCACCCGCGCCGAGTTCGTTCGCGTCGGCCTTGGTCATAACTTGGTCCGCCTTCCCCCCTATCCGTGTTGGCTGTTGTTCGCCGAGAGAAATGACGAATACGCAGTATGAGGGCGGCAAACCGCCGTACTTCGATTTTCCTCACGCTTCTTTTGCGATGCCACTTCAGAGGGGAATGTGGACCATGTTACGATCGAGGCCACCACTCCCCATTTTTCCTGGAGCGATAATTCGAGCACCTGCCAAAGTTGCTGGTGGTTGTTGAGAGAGGAGGCGCGAACGGACTGGTTGGCCACCCGTTTGCGACAATTGGCCGTGAGGCGAAGTTGGTCGCCCGGGCCGCGTCGGTTGAGGACGTGTCAGAAGTTCCACGGCGCGTCAAGCTCGGTGCTCTTGACGGGCGATTATTTCATCGGGGGCGAGACGTGAGGGGGCACGCATTCCCCGGGGGCCGCTCGCTCAACACGCCTACATACGGACGCCTTGCGGCGGGGAGCTGGAAGCTTTTCGCTGTTGCTGTGTGCACAGACTGTCGTGTGGCGTCGTACGTCCTATAGACCAGTAGACTGGTCGTACTCTGCGTGAGTCCCTATCCAGTACCAGACGTTTTGTCCCGTGTGCTTATCCACGAAGTAGATTGCGCGGTACTGCATGTTGATTGACACTGAAAAACTATCTGGCTCATGAGAACCCTGTTTGTTGTCGAGAAGCGGATGGTGCCGAAGAGAAAAATGGTTTGGGTTCTGGTTAAAAGTGCAACAGCAAGCTCGCACGAGCGTTTTGATCCGCTTGGGTAGTTCCGCGTATCGTTTGCGAAACTGTTTGGCCGTGCGATTGCGCTCCCTAAATGAATTCGGCAGTTTCCCCATTGCGATGCTCTTTAATCGCGGCGTCTCGCAGTTCTCTTATTGGTTGGGTCAACTGATCATCATTCAAATGATGTACGATAGCCCGCACTTCTGTCTCGCATCGTTTGAACGTGTCTAGATTGTCAATCTCAAGGCCCCGCTGGTGTAAACTGTCAACCCACTTGTAAGCACGATCGCATGGATCAAGCCAAACACGAAAAAGTTTTTCCAGCGCGTCTTCGATGACTGGGTCGTATTCGAGAGACCCTTCAGCGACGGCCAAGCGGAAAAACTGATCAGCGCGAATCAAAGACTCGAACGCATGGATACCACGTTCCAAGAAATCTTCGCAGTCTCGACACTCCATTGCATCGTGATGGTCGCGAATCACTGAAGAGTGTTCAGCAAATTCACGAACCGTTTTCCGTGCTTCATCCAAGGGACATTGAGTCATGGACGGTGCTCTCTTCTGGAGACTGCTCTTACTAAGCTCGTCGTTCCTGCCTAAATGTAAACCGCGGAACAGCCACGAAAGCTGCTTCTAAGGCTATCCTTCGTGCTTTCTGTTCGGGCACTTTAGTAGTGTTTTTTGTTCATGCTGTCCATTCAAGTATTCATCAGCGATCATACCTTTTCAAGTGCCTACTTCAGCGGGGCTATATCTGGCATGCACGACGGGCAGGAATCCGTAACCGAGTGATTTTCGGGAAGGAGAAACGGTATGAATACTCGAAACACGCTTCATCATGCGCCGAAAACCAGCGGAAACAGTTTAATTTCCGTGGTTTGTCTGCTGTCGTGTGTGCTTCTCGCCGGCGGCGCCACTGCAGCAGAAAAGGCCCCGGTTACCGCGGCGGACAAACCGGTGGAGGGAGAACTCGACGTCTTTCTCGGCGATTCCCTCTTCGAGAGACAGGTTTTATACGGCGGCGAGGGACAAGGGCAGGTTCGCGGACCAAACATCACGGTCGCTGTCGATGGAACCGTCCTGGCGCGCGGGAACGGCCGGCTCCGGCGCAGCACGGACGGCGGCGCCACGTGGGGAGAACCGGCATCGGTCCCGTCGGGCACGTTAATCGTCGACGAAACCACCGGAGATGTTTTGTCTGTGCGAATCCGAGACGAGAAGGCAAAAATGTCGAGAAGCACCGACCAGGGGCGGACGTGGAACACCGAAGAGACCGTTCTCAAGCCGAACGAGGTCATGAAATGGCTCGAATGGACGGGATTGCGGGTGCGAAGCGATTCGCAGAACTCGGCCACCGATGCCCCCAAGTACTATATGCACACGGGCGCATCGGAGACCGGAGTCACCCTGTGGCACGGCCCGAACAAAGGACGATTGTTGAACACGGCGACGTTCCGCCCCTACGCCAAGGCCCATCCTTCCGACCGGGACCGGGTCGACGCGATTTTCAGTTGTGCTATTTACAGCGACGATGGCGGGAAAACATGGCAGGTGAGCGGATTCTTCCCCGAGGGCTACACCGAGGAAGCCGCACTTGCCGAACTGAGTGACGGCCGGGTCTACTACAACTCACGAAGCCATCACGGCTTTTACGACAAAGCCTTCGCCCGTGAACTCACCGGGGAGGAACGGCTGCGCCGTATCGCCTGGAGTTACGACGCCGGCGAGACGTGGGAAGACCTCGAAATCAGCCCAGTACTGCCCGATGGCGGCGGTTACGACCGAGGCTACGGCATGATGGGCGGATTGGTGCGCCTGCCTGTCGCCGGCCGCGACATTCTGCTCTTCAGCAATGCGGACACCGCCGGGGGCGAACGGGAAAAGATGACCGTATGGGCCAGCTTTGACGGCGCGCAGACCTGGCCCATCAAGCGGCTGGTGTATGGAGGCCCGAGCGCCTACTCGTCGCTTGCCGCGGGACGCCCGGATACCCCCAGCGAGGGGTACCTCTATCTCTTGTTCGAAGGGGTGGAGACACACCGTTACGGAGGGATACAAGTTGCCCGGTTCACTCTTACCTGGATTCTCGGCGGCGAGTTGACCGGCGATGGCGAGGTGCCGGACTGGGTAGCGCGGTAAACAACGCAGACGAACGTTTTGGTTTCCCAGACTTTTGTGCCCCACTCTATTCCTGAAGTCCGATGCTGAACATGCGTTCGAGGTCGTAATTGCTGTAAGCGCGGAACCCGATAAGCGTAGTGGTATTCAGCAGACCGTCCAGTTTCAACATATGCTCGGTCACGATGGCCGCAAGCTGGTCGTTTTCCCGCGCGCGGATCACAATGATCAGGTCCCAATCCCCGGCAATGGAGTAGACTTCCGCGACCCCGTCGATCTTGAGCAATTCCTGGGCGGTTTCGTTGATCTTGTCCCGTTTCGCCTTGGCCAACACAAACGCATGTACCATCGACCTCGCCTCCTGATTATACGTACGGCGCAACGCATTGCCCTGCGCACCGGGTTGATAAGCAACTCACGCCCTCTATGGTAGGCAGCGCGAAATCGTCTGTCAATCGCGCCCGTTTTTCCCAATCGCCGGGTAATAGTGGTGAATTAAGGAGAAATGCCTGAGAAACGCCAGTAAACTCGATCTTTTCGGACACCCATCAGGTGAGATTGGGGCAGGGAGAATTCTCGTGCTTTGGCGTTTCCCTAAAC
>JAWODE010000368.1:0-3123 GCA_046483455.1 Candidatus Hydrogenedentota bacterium
AGCGTGGGGCTCGTTGATGGCGAAGTGTTGCTCGATCTCTGCTATGAGGAGGATGCCGCCGCCGATGTGGATATGAATATCGTATGCCGAAGTGACGGCAACCTGATCGAAGTCCAGGCAACTGCCGAAGGCGAAGCTTTCCCGAGACAACAGTTGGAAACGTTTCTGGACCTTGGCTATTCAGGGTGCGAGCGGTTATTCAAATTGCAGCGGGAGGCTCTTGAAATTGCCTGATACCCTCTTGCTCGGCACGAAAAACGAGTATAAGGTGGCTGAATTGGCCGAGCTTCTGGCGGGGCTTCCCTGGGAAGTGAAAGGCCTGAACGTTTTACCGCCTCTTCCGGAACCGCGGGAAGACGGCATCACTTTTGAAGAAAATGCTCTCTTGAAAGCGGTCTATTACCAGAAAGCCTCAGGATTAGCCTGCGTCGCGGATGATTCAGGCATTGTTGTAGACGCCTTGGACGGTGCTCCAGGCGTCTATTCTGCCCGTTATGCCGGTGAAGACTGCACGGACGCCGAAAATAACAAAAAGCTGTTGGCGGAACTCGTGGGCATTCCCGCGGAGGCCCGTACGGCCCGTTTCGTATGTTGCGCGGCAATTGCCCACATGGATGCGAGTACGCATTGCGAAACAGGCGCCGTTGAAGGGCATATAGCCTTTCAACCGCGTGGCAGCACCGGGTTTGGCTACGATCCTCTTTTTATACCGGACGGATTCGACCAGACGTTTGCCGAACTTGGTGCTTCCGTGAAGCAGCGTATAAGTCACCGGGCGCGGGCCTTCGGAAAACTGCGCGCCTATCTGGAAAACTTGCATGAACGTAGTTCCTCCAACCACTGACGGGATTCGTACGGCCGTCGAAGCGCTTCGTAGCGGAAAAATTGTTGCGTACCCCACCGAAACCCAGTATGGCCTGGGTGTCGATCCGGGGAATGACGAGGCTCTGAAGCGGCTCTTTCGCGGAAAAAGACGCAGTGAAGATAGTCCGGTACTGTTGATTATTGACGGGGTTGCCCAATTGGAGGGGGTGGCCGCCCTTTCTGAGAAGGCGCAGCGTTTCATTGAACATTTCTGGCCGGGCCCGTTGAGTCTGTTATTGTTTCCTGAAAAAGAGGTCAGCAGCTATCTCTCAGGAGCGGAAGGGAAAATCTGTGTGCGATGCCCTTACTGTGAAACGGCCCGCACCCTTTGCCGAGAATTTGGAGCGCCCATCACCTCGACATCGGCCAATGTGGCAGGAAGACCGCCTGCCCGGGCTGTAGCAGCTTTGGATTTACCGGATATTGCTGTCGCCATAGACGGTGGTTTACTACCTGGAAGCCCGCCATCCACGGTTTTCGATCCCGATACGGGGCAAGTGCTCAGGGAAGGGGTGATTTCCGAAAATGCTCTGAGAGCGCTGGCGTAAGCGTTACGCGAGCGGGTAAAGAGCCGCTTTTGGGTCATGGCCATTCATGTTCTGGAATGGCCGGGCAATTCACGCGTATACTCAGTATTTTGTGGGCGCCAAGGGGCATCGATCTGGAGGTGCAGCGCTATGAATAGAGTCTTTTCGTCTTTAATAACGATTTTTGCAGGGTTTGGGATGGTTTTTGCCGGACCGTCTGCTTTCGGCGGAGAAGTTCTTTTTGAAGATGTCCACGCGGTACCGCTTCCCGTCCGGAATTATGGCTACCGTGGGATGCCAGGCGACATCATCGAATTAAAGGATGGCCGTCTGCTGCTTGCCTATACCCGCTACATGCCCAATGGGCAATCCGACGGCGCCATCGGCGCGAAGTATTCCGAAGATGGGGGCAAAACGTGGGGAGAAGAGTTTGCTCTGGTGCCGGCGCCGACGCCAGCACTTCCTGACAAATCAGTGCATATCTATTGCCACCCGAGCTTTTTGCGGCTCTCGAACGGCGATATTTTGATGTCTTACATTTATCGGGGGAGTATGAAACCGCTTTTCGGCCACAATTATTACCGCCGCTCGGCGGATGACGCGCAGTCCTGGGGGGATCAACTGATCGTGACCCCATCTCAGGGCTATCACATCATGCACAACGACAAACTGGTGTTGTTGTCGACGGGGCGTATCATCGCGCCCGTCGAAGTTGAAACAGCCAAACCGGAAAACGACCACGGCGGGTATGTCAGTTATACGGCATATTCCGATGACAATGGTTACAGTTGGTGGCGCAGCACGAACGAAGTAAACCTGCAAAACGAAGGTATCGAGACCCAGGAGCCACATGTGGTCGAATTGAAAGACGGCCGACTGCTTATGTTGATGCGGACGTACAGTGGGTTTGTTGTTAAAGCCTATTCGGAAGACCAGGGCGAAAGCTGGGGACCCGGAATCAAGGTTCCGGAGTTGAAGTTGCCCTCGCACACCAGCTCGGCATTGTGCGTGAAACGCATACCCTCGACAGGCGACCTTCTCTTGCTGCGGTGCAGCGGCGGGCCCAAGGAACCGTACCGGCGGCGTACCCCCTTTGTCTCGATCTTGTCCAAAGATGATGGCGAGACATGGGCCAATGAGCGGGTTGTCATGGGCGAGCCGGAAAATGATTATGGCTATCCCAGTATCACATTCGTAAACGATACGGCGCTTATCAGCTACCATCAGCGGGACGGCCTCCATGTGTTGCGCGTAGGCATAGAATGGTTCTATTCAAAAGAGACATCGAAAGAGACTGTGGATTCGTCATGAAAATTGTTATCGGTAACGATCACGCCGCGATGGAGGGTCCGCCTCCGCTGTTCAAACCTGCGATTGTTCGCCACCTCGAAGAGCACGGACATACGGTCATCGACTGCGGCACAAACACTGCAGAGGCCGTTGACTATCCCGACATAGCAAAGGCCGTGTGCGAAAAAATTCTTTCGGAGGAGGCCGAAGCCGGGGTCCTTATGTGCGGGACCGGAATCGGCGTTTCGATTGCGGCAAACCGTAATCCGGGAATCCGCGCGGCCGTGTGTGCGACTCCAGAAATGGCGCGGCTGTCGCGAGAACATAACAATGCCAACATCGTGTGTTTCGGCAAACGGATTATTTCACTCGAGGAAAGTCTCAAAATTCTCGATATATGGTTAGCGACCCCTTTTTCCCGTGCGGAGCGTCACGTTCGACG
>JAWODE010000408.1:0-6032 GCA_046483455.1 Candidatus Hydrogenedentota bacterium
TCGATATGTTCGGGCCCAAGCCAAAAGAATCCATCCCCGGCGGTCACGCATCGCCCGCGCTGGTGACTGACGGGGAAGTCGCTGCCCCACATCAGCTTGCGTGGACCGAAGGCGGCGAGTATGGCAAGGAGGGGGCCGGCTTCGCAGACAGCCGACGTGTCGAACCACACGTTCTCGATACCTCGAAGGGCGTGGATGGCATTGACGGTGTTGGGCGCATGGAATCCCCGTGCGGCATGGGCAAGCACCAGTCTCGCGTTGGGATAAGCGCGGCAGTTCCGTTCGAGCGCCGCAAGATTGTCGGGGTCGCTCAGGGCTCCCGGTTTCACCATGTGCAGCATGATGACGCCGTTCTGTTCATGGCAGAGTTTCCAGGCCCATTCGGGCACGTATTCTTCGATAGCGGCGTTGGCGGTATCCTCGCGCGCGGCGTAGCAATGGTAAGGTTTGAAGCCCACGATACCGTCGTGCTCGAAGAACGCGGCGCCGTCCTTTTCGGTCATTGAAGGAGTGGCGATGACGAGCCCGCGCGAACCGGGGTGCGTTTTGACCTGTTCGAGCACAAACGCATTCGCGGCGGCATTGTCGCACTCCCGCGCGACGTAAGGAAAAAACAAACCGCCCGCAAGCTCGCTGCCAGGCAATAATGTTCCCAGCCGCGCGCGCCAGGTCTCGACGGATACGGTCTCGGGGCCCTCGTGCAGAAGGGCAAGGTTTGGTGCCTTGACGTCGGCAACGCGGTACAGGTGCGCGTGAATATCAAAGGCCTTTTTCGGGAGCATGGCCCCCAGCTCCTTGACCAGCGCTTTATCGTAATCCGTGAGATTCCAATGCCCGGACATAAACCAATACCCCTGTAATTTCGGGACTTAACGAAAACCGGCTCAGTATAACGCCCGGACAGTCAAACGGCCACTTAGGGTATGGTCTCGGCGCCGTCAGGCGAGCCACGGCACAAGACGTTGTCTAGGAAGCCGTGCGGTACCGTAGAGAGCCGCGGCCCGCGTTGCACCGGCCTTGTGGGAAAGGATGTTTTGCCATGATCTTTTAACGGACCCCGGAAACGTATTATGATGCGTATCGGTCTGCATTTTGGCGGGAACCAGCAAGAGGGGTAGCCCGATGCGAGTCTTGCAGGTGCGGATCTGGATACGTGAAGAAGAAGCAAGGGCATGCGAGCAGCGCGCCGGGAAATTGCCCGGCCGGGGGCTTATAAACTGTACGTAGAATTGGCTACTGTGCAATGCCTTTGAAGAGGATTTGTCGGGCTAGAAACGATGCGTTTGATTCACACCGCGGATGTTCATCTCGATATGTGCTTTGCGTCGGGGCACATGCCGCCGGGTTTCGGCAATCGCCGCCGTCAGAGCCTGCGCGATGTTTTCCACGACATCGTCCAACGTGCGGGGGAATGGCCGGCCGATGCTTTGCTGATTGCGGGTGATTTGTTCGATTTAGAACGGGTAACGCGTGACACGGTGCGGTTTCTTCAAGCCGAATTCAAGTCGATTCAGCACGTGCCGGTCTGTATCGCGCCCGGGAACCACGACCCCTATGTGCCGGGCTCGCCGTACGCGGAGGAGGAATGGCCCGATAATGTGATGATTTTCGATCGTCCGGAATGGCATTCTTTCGTGCTGGACGAAGGGGGCACGACCGTGCACGGGTTCGGGTTTGACGGCCGCGAGGTTTCTCAGAACCCCTTTGGCCGGTTTCCTTCGATTCAGCTCGGGGCGGTGCATGTCGGGGTGGCGCACGGGTCCGCCTTGGGCCATCAACCGCCCGACAAGGAATCCTATGCCCCCTTCGAGCCCGGCGCGGCGGCGGTCGAAGGCCTGCGCTATCTTGCCCTCGGGCACTTCCATGCCTACACTCCCATCGAGGGCGATTTCCCGACCGTCATGGCCTATTCGGGTGCACCCGAAGGCCACGGTTTCAATGAAACGGGCATGCGGCATTTTCTCGAGGTGGAAATCGATCCAGAGAAAGTGCACGTTGCGCCTGTAGCCTCCGCGCGCTCCGTTTACCTGACCGCGTGCATCGATTGCAGCGCCTTCGCATCCTCGCAGGAAGTCGTCGACGTTGTCCGGGCCCTGCCCAAGGACGATAGTCCCGGCAACATTGCCCGCGTTACCTTGACAGGCACGAGCGCGCCCGAGTGGCGGGGGGAGATGGACGCGATTCATGACGCCGTGGCGCCGGCGTTCGAGCATATATTTCTTGAAGACCAGACGGAACCCATCGAGGATTTCGACGCACTGGCGCAACAACAAACCAGCATGGGGGCCTTTGTTGCGCGTCTAAACGCAGAGCTGTCCGACACCGAGGATGAGAAGAACCAGAGAATGCTGGCCCGTGCGCGGGAGTTGGGCATGGCGGCGTTCCGCAACCGGCCGATCACGCTGCAAGGCCTGGAGAGGGACTGACGGTGATCATCCGGAAACTGTTTCTCGATGGATATGGCCGGTTCATGGGCCGTGAAATCGAGTTCTCCGAAGGGTTTCAGGTCGTGCTCGGCGCCAATGAGCAAGGCAAAACGACCATGCGCAATTTCATGACCGATATGCTCTATGGTCAGAAAGCCAGCACGGTCCAGCGCCGCTATGAAGAGAGCCACCACCTTCGCCGTCCGTGGGTAGATAAGGGCGTTTATGGGGGGCGGATGGCCTACCGGTTGGACAATGGCGAGGAGTTTGAAATCCACCGGACCTTTGATCGCAAATCCGAATCGGTCCAGCTATTCAATCATACCTACGGCCGCGAGGCAACTAGTGAATTCCCCGTTGGACGCAACCGGGAGGTCGAGTTTGCGGCCCAGCACTTGGGCGTCAGCAAAACCATTTTTTCCAATTTGGCGGTCATCGGACATGCCAGCCTCGAATCGCTAGGCGATAAAGACGCGCTGGTCCAAATCAGCGAGAAGATCGCCTCCCTGGCCGATACGGCCGATGAAAGCAGTTCTTCAGCCGCGGCGGTTAAACATCTCGATGCGTACGCGGCGCGGATTGGCCGCCTTGTGCCGAATTCGAAACGGCCTCTGCCGCTGGCCAAAGCGCGCTTGGACCAGCTCGATGCCGAGCTTGCCGAAGCGTGCGGCGCGCGCGACGAGGTGGCCGATCTTGAAAAACGGCTTCGCGCGGCCCGGGAAGAAGTTCATAAACTCCACCAGAAACGGTCGGAGTTGGAAAACCAGCTTCGCAAACTCGAGCAGACCGAGCGAATCAATCGCCTTCACAAGGCGGAATCCATTCAAGACCAGATCGAAACTCTTACGCAACGGCTGTTCAGCCTGGCCAAGGCGAAGGACTTTCCCATCGAGCAGGAAGAGGTGTTTCATACCGCGGTGAGCGCCGTGGAAACGGCGCGCGAGCAGGTAGCGCGAACCGAGGCGCGGGTCGAAGAGTTACTCCGCCGGTACCGGGAAGTGTGCAAAAGCCTCGACAATGACGCCGTCGAAATCCAGGACCTTCCCGAGCAATTCGAAGACCGCCTCAAGGAACTCGATACCCAGGTGGCGCGTCTGCGCGATTTTACGGAAGACCTCGAGAAGGGCCGGCAAACGGCTTGCGAAGAAATCGAGCGGGCGGACCGCGAGCTCGAGGCCCTGCCCCAGTTCGAGGCGCTCGACGCTGATCCGATGGCGTGGCTCAACCAGCAGGCCAATTCATTCAGCTTGGCGCAACAGGAACGCGACCGCGCGGCCGAAATACTGAAACGCCTGGAGGCGGAACGCGATCGCCGCCAAGCCGACTTGGCGTTGCCGGAAGAGGTATTCGGCCAATTCGAGGATTTCCCGGCCCAGGCCCGCGATCACGCCGTCGAGACCAAGCTCTCGGAGGAACGGTGCGCCCAACAGCGCAAGCGCATCGAAGATGCCCAGCGCGACCTCGAGGCCCACGAAGAAGAACTGCCCAACCTCCGTGTGATGGCGGTCTTCGGAGCCTTGCTCGCCATCATCCTCGTGGTTGTCGCCGCGGTGACCGGCAACAAGGGCATCTACATCGTCGAGGTATTCGCACTCGGCGTATTCGTATACAACGCGGCCCACTGGGCGCATGCCCGCGTCAACCTTCGCCAACAACACGCCGTGATTGACGATGCCGAAGCCGAGATCGCCCGGCTGGAAGACGAACGCGCCGAGCGCGAAAAGCGTATGAACGAGGTCGTCGCCCAGGCGGAGTGCGAGTCGTTCCGTGAACTCGAGGCACTGTACGAACGGTATATGAAAGAACGAAACGAACTCGAGACCCTCTTGCAAGAACTTGCGCACCACGAGCACCAGGCGCGCGTTGAAGAATCGCACATCGCTCAAATGCTGGAACGTCTTCAGAGGAGCTTTGGCGAACTTGGGGAAACCATTAAAACCGAGGACGACGTGTCCGTCGCTACCTCGCAGGCGCTCGCCAAGTATCAACGCTATTGCGACGCGAAACGCCGACGCGAGGAACAGCAGCGCCAGTTGGATAATTTGAAAATCGAGGCCCGCCGGATTGGTGAAAAACTGGCGAACAAAGAAGAGGAGGAAAAGCAGCTTTCTCTCGAGGTTCGTAAGCTTCTGCGCGAGGCAGGGTATAAAGAAGAAGCGAATCATACAAGTGCGCTCGGCGCGTTGCGGGCATACGGCATCCGTATTGCGCAACTCCGCCCGCGCCGTGCCAATGCCGACGCGTTAAAACAGCAGGCCGACGAGTTCCAGCAACAGCTCGAAGAGGACCGCCGCCAGCTCGAACAGGCTCAAGAAGAACTCTCCCAGTTGTTGGATAATGTGGGCGTGGACTCGGTCGAGGAATACCGCGCTCTGGCGGCCCAGGCGCGCGAATACCGCGAAGCGCGCATCCAACGCGCTGCGTTAGGCGAACAATTGGATGCCGTGCTTGGAGGCGAAACCTTCGAATCGCTCCGCGATACTGTTCAGGAAGGAGATGACGGTGAACAGTTGCTTCTCGAGAATGGCCCTTCCGTAAAGGCGGCGTTCGAGAAGACCACGAGCGAACTCGAAGCCCGCAATAAGGAGATTCATTCACTCGAATTGGCTATCGCCGAACGCTGTGCGGGTCTTCGTTCGATCAATGAAATCGAGGAAGAGCGTGCCGCAGTGGCCCAGCGCGTCGAGGACTTCCAGCTCGAACTGGATGCCACCGCCCATGCGGCGGCCATCATTGAAGAGGTAGCGCGCGACCGCCATGCCCGCATCGCGCCAAACCTCGCCAACACCGCCAGCCGGTATTTGAGCTCTATCACGAACGGCGTCTATTCGGAACTCGTGCTCAACAAGAACCTGCAGGTTACGGTGCGCATCCCCCAGACGGAGAAATTGAACACGTCGCCCGAAAAACAGCTGAGCAAGGGGACGGTCGATCAAATTTATCTTGCTTTGCGGCTTGCCCTTGTTACCACATTGTGCCAGGAAGCCGAACGCCTTCCCATGTTGCTCGATGACCCCTTCGCGAACTACGATGACACGCGTTTGGAGCAGGCGTTGCGGTTACTCGCACGGCTCGAGGCGCTGCCACAGATTCTGCTGTTCACGTGCCGCGAGGACGTGGCGGAGATGGCACACAACCTCGGAGTGCCGGTGCGGGCACTGTGATATTCTGGAAAAGGCTGTTGTGCGCATAAATAGCCCCGCTTGAACAACGGGGCATGTTGCATAAAAACCGGACCGCAGGAGGAGAGTCATGAAAATGTTGCACGTATGCGTAGTCTGCGCTGGTATTTTTGCCGCTTCCGCTATTGGCGCGGCCCCCCCGGTGACCATCGTTGCCAACCCCGGCCCGTTTGGCTCGATCGAAGAGGCCGCGGGCGCCGAGCTCGAAATCGATTGGTGGGATGCCGATGCGGCTGACGACGCCGCATGCACCGAGTGCTTCGCGGCGGTCGAACTGAAAACGTACTTGCCCAAATGCACGAATATCGCGGCGGATAACATCATTTTCGCGAAGCCCGATGCGCTGCCCGCCGAAGGGTATGTGTTCGTTATCGGCACGCGCGCCAGCAACCCGGCTCTTGCGCAATTGGATGCCGAGAACAAA
>JAWODE010000425.1:0-4509 GCA_046483455.1 Candidatus Hydrogenedentota bacterium
ACCACGCGCAGGGCCGCGTGGTCGGAAGAGTGTCGCGGTCGGAAACCGCGACACAGCGAGGGTATCTCCAAGGGCCATGCTTCACTGCCTCGAAAATTCCTATTTGGTCTCAAGTGGTTTCAAGCTCTCGCGGTAACGGGGAGCGGATTTTCCAATCCCCCATTGGGGTTGGCCCAAGGCGTTTTTAATCGTAGAGGAGACGTCGCTCGGCAAGGCATGATTGTGATGAGGTTTTTTTGAAGAGACCGACATCCCCATTTCCATCGTCCGCGCCTGAGCCCAACGGCCCATGGTGCGCTACGTCGAAAACCCGTCGGGTGTGGGACCGGCGCCCTCGCCGGTCATTATCACAAGGAGCGCGGACGTACCCGTCCGCGGTGGTCTTAAGGACGGGCTGGAAAGCCCGTCCTCCCTTGCCGGAGGGTGGTTGGTGGCATGTTCATGGTGCATGGGTGCGCCGAAGGATTTGTGGTTCGCGGCTCTAATTATCCGGCGATTGGATGTGATCGGGTTATCATGTCTTGTTAATCATGAAAATCGTGTAAAGAGACTGCTAAGCGTCATTCAGCATCATTTTTTTCAATCGTTTTTCCGGTTCGGGTTTTGGGGAAACCAGCCTTTTGCGACGCGCTGCTCTTGCTCTTTGATCTCGTGGATGGTCCACAGCGAGGAGAATCCCACCACGCCCAGGGTCACGGAGCCGTACGTATTCTGTACAAACAGCGACAGGGCGACACAGACAACACCCAACACCAGGAAGATGGGCCATATCCGCGCGCCGAAGTAATATTCGCCCTTGATGACCACGGGATGGAACACCCCGATGGCCAGGAACGCTATCGCACCCAGTATGACGCCTTCGAAATTCATGGCATTCCTCCCACGGTGAAACCGGTTCACTCGCGTGTTTTAATCGGTTGCGCCGGCTTCGCGCAACACGACTCGACGTGCGCGTGTTTGTCCCTGTTTTGTTCTTGTTTCCGTTCGGCGGCGCATACACACGCGGCGCCTCGACAGACTTTATGGCAGGACGGGCCGTGCACACTCCTGCGCAGCCGCCATCCCACGAAGAAGGCCGCGGCGCTTACGATCGCGCCAACAATTAGCAGTTCAAGCATATGCGGTCTTTCTTATGTTATACCCAATCCCAATGCCAAACCGCCCTGGTAGATAATGACAGCCACGACAAAGGCGAGGGCGGTCGAGTAGGCCGTGGAAAAGAGCGCCCACTTCCACGATCCGCTCTCGCGCCAGATGACGGCCATGCACATGAAACAGGGCGCGTATATCATTACGAACACCATGAGGACGAATCCTTTAAGCCGGTTCCAGGTAGGGTCTCGAGCCAATCGCTGGGAGAGGGACTCCGGCTGGTCGGCGTCGGTGTCTCCCATGGCGAGGGCGGTGCCCATGGTGCCTACGATGACTTCTTTGGCCATGAATCCGCCAATTAAGGCGATATTGGTGCGCCAATCGAAGCCGGCCCATTGCGTAACGGGTTCAAGGGCGCGTCCGAAACGGCCCGCGAAACTGTGGGATAAGGCGCCCGCCGCTTCTTCGGCCTGGGTTTCCGCCGTGACACGGGAAGGTTGCGAGGCTTTTGGGGCATCCGCCGCCTCGGGCGGCCGGGGGAAATACATTAAAGCCCAAAGCACGATATTGATAGCGAGGATCATGGTCCCCGCTTTCTTGATGTAGAGCCACGTGCGTTCCCACGTGTGGAGCAGTAGACTTCGTAATACCGGCATGTGGTAGGGCGGCAACTCCATCACAAACGGTGTTTGTTCGCCGCGAATGACGAATTTTCGCAACACCAACGCCGCAAACAATGCCACAATCCACGAAAAGGCCCAGAGAAACAACATGACCTGGGTGCGGTTTTTGGGAAAGAATGCCGCGATCAACATGGCATAGACGGTCAATTTCGCGCCGCAATTCATAAAGGGCGCCACCAGCATGGTGATCAGGCGGTCCTTTTCTTCTCGCAGCGTACGAGTGGCCATGACTCCCGGCACGGCACAGCCCCCTGCGCCCAATCCGCCGGATACAATCAGCGCGAGAATGGATTTCCCCTGCATGCCAAAGGTTTGCAGCACCCGGTCGAGAATAAAAGCCACGCGCGCGATATAGCCTGTGTCCTCGAGGGCGGAGATGAAGAAAAACATCGTGAATATGAGCGGTACGAAGCCGAGAATTCCTCCGACGCCCGCGATGAGGGCGTCGTCCAGCAACGAATGCAGCACCGGCACCCGGGCCTCGAGACCGGCTATGGCCATACTGAGCCGCTCGAACATCCACTCGACCCACTCGACGGGCGCATACCACCCGTCAATCCAGGGCACCCATTGCCATTCCGTCGAAATCTTAAAGACCGAAAAAAACAATGCGGCAACCACCGCAACAAGAATCACGGGCCCTATGAAACGGTTGCATACGACGGTGTCAATGCGGTCCGTGGCCATCTGGCGGGCCTCGCCCGTCAGCGTCACGCATTCTTTCATAATGCCGGCCGCGTACCCATAGCGCCGCTCGGCAACGACCGTGGTGCACTCGTCGCCGGAGTGGCGTTCAATGGCCTTGATCGCTTTGCCGACCGCCTCTTGCACCTCCTCAGCCTTGTCGCCGGCAAAGTCCGCGATTTTTTTCTCGACCTCGGGGTCTTGCTCGAGAAGTTTGACGGCCAGCCAGCGGGGAGGGTACCGCGAAGGTATCGAGGGGATGCTTTTGAGGAGATCGGCGACTTTGTCCACTTCGTCATCGACTTCATGACCATAGGTGACCGGCCGCGGCGAAACGCTAACCTTGGCGTCCATGGCGTCCACACACTCTTGAAGCAACTGCTTGACGCCGGTGCCCTTGTTGCCGACGGTCGGGACGACCGGCACGCCCAACAACTCCGCGAGTTTCTTGTGATCGACATTGAGGCCGCGGCGTTTGGCTACATCCACCATGTTCAGCGCCAGGATCAGCGGCGCCCCCATTTCCATGATCTGGATGGCCAGATACAAATGCCGTTCCAGATTCGAGGCGTCGATAACGTCCACCACGAGGTCCGGGCCTTCTTCAATCATGAAATTGCGCGCAACCAGTTCTTCCTGGGAATAGGCAGTGAGAGAATACGTGCCGGGAAGGTCGATTACATGAATCCGACGTCCATTGTACCGCGTGACCCCTTCCTTGATCTCGACGGTTACTCCTGGATAATTGGCGACGCTCTGGAGCGTGCCCGTAAGGTGATTGAAGATCGAGGTCTTCCCGGCATTTGGATTGCCGGCGATCGCGATGCCCGCCACGTCAAAGCTCCTCGACTTCGATTTGTTTGGCTTCGCTCATGCGCAAGGCGAGCGAGTATCCTTTCAGCCTGATTTCGACGGGGTCGCCCAGGGGCGCATGCCGCTCGACGTACAACTCCGCGCCCCGCATAATGCCCATATCGAGCAGCCGTTGGCGAAGCCCCGGCGCGCCATCGCTGCGGATGCGCACAATCCGTGCCCGGTCTCCACTGATAAGGTCAAACAACGTTTTGGTTTTCATGGTTTACCTGCTGCACGTACGCTCTCCTGGACACGCGCCAGGGAGGAAAGAAATAAGCGGAGCCATTTATGCTTTAGGAGACTGCATTATCCGCCATGACCTCGATACGCTCGGCCATGCCCCGTCCGATAGCGATGCGGCCTCCGCGGCAGACTACAATCACGGGCCCCGTGCGCCCGCTGGCTATTACCTGAAGCTGCACTCCCGGCAATATGCCCAACTGAGCCAGGTTTTCGCTCAACCCGCGTCCGCCACGGAATCTTACCACGCGTACGACTTCATTCGCGCGCGCGGTGCTCAATACTTTGGTTTGTGTCCTGTTCGTAGGAGGCATATCCTTATAGCAACACCCTCGCCATCGGTAGCATTCCGAAAACTGTTAGCTCGGATATTTCACAGCTTTCAACCCGTGACCATCCCAGCCTTACGCAAACGGTTTTGCATGAATGAACTGCGATTCCCAAACGCTTCAGGCTGCTGTGAAATATCCCAAAACAGTCTGTCCGCGAAAAAAAAACCTGCTTTCTTCCTAACCCAAGTTAGCGCATTTCTCAGTGAGAAATGCGGATTACCGATGGGCTTGTGAAATGTTTTCTCCATTTGTTTCAACAAACGCGCCATCCCGAAATCCGCCTTTCCTCTCATCCCAATGCAGGCGGCCGCCCGGCGCTTGTCCGATAAACTCGACAAAATCCAGGAGCCGCTCCAATACCAGCGGTGGCATCGCGTGCTCCATGCCGCACGCCGCTGTTTCGGCTTCGTCTTTTCCTATCCCTAAAACCTCCACAAAGAACCGCCGCAACGCTTCGTGCCCCCGAACCACCTCGTTGGCCACCTCGAGTCCTCTCGGGGTCAGGGTTACGACACCATACGGTTCATAATTGATAAGTTCCCGCTGTTTAAGGGCATGGAGCGCGCTTGTCACTGAGGAACTGCTCACGTTCAAGCGTCTGGCGATGTCTTTCACGCGCGCGG
>JAWODE010000437.1:0-6517 GCA_046483455.1 Candidatus Hydrogenedentota bacterium
GGGGACGGGCGTGGTCATGGTATGTACCTTCGGCGACCAGACCGACGTCGAATGGTGGCGGCAATTCAATCTTCCCCTGCGGCAGGTCATCGGAAAGGATGGCCACCTGTTGCCGATAACCTTCGGTGGCGCGGGCTGGGAAAGCGCCAAGCCCGAAATCGCCAATGCCAATTACGCGCGCATCGCCGGCCTATACACCAAGAAGGCCCAGAAAATGCTCATGCAACTGGCCGAGGAAATCGGGGATATCATCGATCGCCCCAAGCAGGACATCACCCACCCCGTCCGGTTCTTCGAAAAAGGCGACCGTCCCCTCGAACTCATCCCCACGCGCCAGTGGTACACGCGCATCCTCGACAAGAAAGACGCCCTAATCGAACAGGGCCGCAAAATTCACTGGCATCCTTCGTTTATGGGAAAACGCTACGAGTCTTGGGTCGAAGGACTCAATCAGGACTGGTGCATGAGCCGCCAGCGCTATTTCGGCGTGCCGATACCCGTCTGGTATCCCTTGGATGATGCCGGCATGCCGCAATACGACACCCCCCTGGTACCCTCCATGGACCGGCTTCCCATCGACCCGCTGGACCAGGTGCCCGAGGGGTATCGGGAAGACCAGCGTGACGCTCCCGGCGGTTTCACAGGCGACCCCGACGTTTTCGACACTTGGGCCACAAGCTCGCTGAGTCCGCAGATTGCCTCGAAATGGGCAACCGACCCCGAACGCCACAAAAAGCTTTTCCCCATGGATATCCGGCCACAGAGCCACGAGATCATTCGCACCTGGGCTTTCTACACCATCGTCAAGGCCTACCTCCAGGAAAACCAGGTTCCCTGGCACAATGTCGTTATCAGCGGATGGATTCTCGACCCCGACCGCAAGAAAATGTCCAAGAGCCATGGCAACGTGGTCACGCCCGAGCCGCTTCTCGATCAGTTCGGCGCGGACAGCGTGCGCTACTGGGCCGCGCGGGCACGCTTGGGCGTGGACACCGCCTACGACGAGCAAGTCTTCAAGGTTGGCAAACGCCTGTGCACCAAGCTCTTCAACGCCAGCAAATTCGCCGTTGGGCGCTTCCAGAGTATTGATTCCGCCCAATTAGGCGCTGACAAGATTACGAGAGAGGTAGACCGTGCCGTCGTAGCCAAATTGCGGGATACGGTCGTCCGCGCAACGGATTCCCTCCACGAATTCGACTACGCCCAGGCCCTGATGCTCATCGAGGACTTCTTCTGGAAAACGTTTTGTGACAATTATCTCGAGCTGGCGAAGCCGCGCACCTATGACGACGAGCTCACGGAAGGGCGCCTCTCGGCCGCGGCGACGTTGCGGCTACTGCACCGGGCGATTGTTCGCCTCTTCGCCCCTTACCTGCCGTTCCTGTGCGAGGACGTCTGGCACTGGTCCTACTCCGGCGATGAAGACATGCACGATTCCGTTCACGGGAGCCCCTGGCCATCCGAGGCGGAACTATACGCCGTGGCCCACCCGTCGGATGCGAAAACCTTCGACGTGGCCGTCGCCATCATCGAAGCTGTTCGCAAAGCCAAGGCCGAGGCCAATCTCAGCATGAAAGCTCCGGTTCAGACGGTTGCTGTGTCCGCAACTCCCGAGATTCTCGAACTCGTAAAAGCAGCCCAAGACGACATCGTCCTCATGCTGAACATCGAGACGTTCGAGACGAGTGAAGGCAAACCTGAACAAGGCGACGTTGATGTGAACGTCACACTCGGGGAATCCGCGGGGAAATAGTCGTTATTTCAGGCCACGGTGGACACGACATTACAGCGAGTCTAACCCGACTCAGGCCCTGTCGGTCGCGAGACAGAAACGCGCGACAATTTATAATGTCATCCTGGTCTCGATGCTCGTGCCCCGTTGCTACTGCTTCTTCACGTCCTCAACCCATTTCTCGTGAATCCGGGTAAGTCTTGCCACGATTTCGGGCTGTTCTTCGGCGCGATTGTTCGACTCGCCCGGGTCTTCCGCAAGATTCGAGAGGAAAAATTCCTCGGCGGGGATGTCCCTGCCGTTATGCGTCGAGGCGGGACCGTTCACGACCAATTTCCAATTGCCTTCTCGCACGGCCCATTGCCTATTTAACTGCCAGCAAAAAACATCGTGTGGCGATTCAGCTTCGGCGGAAGCGATGACCTCCGCGATGTTCTTGCCCTCGAGGGGGCGTTCAGGAACAGAGACTCCGCAGTAATGGGCGATGGTAGGCAGCCAATCCATGCTGCAGGCCGCCTGGCCGCGCACTTCGCCTTCGGGAATCGTGCCCGGCCATGACGCGATGCACGGCACACGGATGCCACCTTCCCAGAGGGTGAATTTATGCCCGCGATACGGCCCCGAGTCGCCGCCGCCGAAAAAAGCCCGCTCCTCGACGGAATGCCCATGGTCACTCATAAAAATGATGAGCGTGTTTTCGCGCAGGCCCAGGGCATCCACCTTGTCGATAACCGCGCCGATCTTCTCGTCGATGGTCGAGACGAATTCGGCGTAGGCCTGTCGGGGCATCTCCATGTCCGCATACATCTCGCGGTATTCCTCCTCGCCCTGCATGGGATAATGTGGCACGTTAAAGGGCAAGTACATGAAGAAGGGATTATCCTGGTTCTCTTCAAGGAACCGGTGCGCCTCGCGGACGACAAGGTCGGGAAAATACTTGCCCTCTTCCCAAACCACCTCGTTATTTCGCCAGAGATCGTGTCGATTCGGCCCGCTCCAGTAGAAGAAATGCGAGTAATTGTCGATACACCCGAGCTTGTGGCCAAAGAACTCGTCGAAGCCCTGCGATAAGGGTGACTGGTCGTCCATTTCCCCTAAGTGCCACTTGCCAAATATTCCCGTGCGGTATCCGGTGGGCTTCAACATTTCCGCAATGGTCAACTGGCGCCCGGGCATGCCCCGCTCGCCGTACGCATTTGTCGGCAGTTCCGCGCGTTGGGGACAGCGCCCCGTCAAAAGCGCCGCGCGCGAGGGCGAACAGACCGGCGCACCGACGTAAAACTGGGTAAATCGCGTGCCCCGCTCGGCCAACGCGTCGAGATTCGGCGTGTACAGGTCGTCCGCCCCAAAGCAGTTGACGTCGATGGAGCCTTGATCGTCCGTCAGGATAAAGATAACGTTTGGTTTTCGCGCCCCTTGCTGCCCCGCGAGCGCTCTCGCGCCCAAGGCCAGTGAAGCGGCCCCAATACCCGCCGTACGCAGAAAATCGCGCCGATTGCACATCATTTTCGCCATCATTCACTTCCCCTTTCCCGAGTTGTCGCCTGTTTCACAGGCAAGTAACCGAGCGATTTCAAAAACGCATCGGCCTTTTGAAGGCTCACGTCGAAGGCATCTTCGAAACGCCCGTAGTTGAAAAATCCGTGGCCTGCGCCTTCGAAGGCCACAAGTTCGCAACGGTTACCCGCGGCTTTCATCTTTTCACAAAACCGCTCGGCGTTTTCGAACGGCACCGTTGTGTCCTCGGTACCGTGAAAGACGATCGTAGGCGGCGCGCCGGCTTTTACATGATGCACCGGCGACAATTCCCGTTCACGGCCGTCGAGCTTTTCAGTCCCATATCCCTTTTCGGTGGTGTCGATGACGGGGTTAAACAATAGCATGGCGTTGGGCTTCGAGCTCACCCCCGTCTTATCACCACCCTCGAACCCCTCGATGACACCGGTGCATGCCGCCACGTGACCGCCCGCCGAGCCGCCACCGGCAACGATGCGTTTCGGATCGACGCCAAGGTTCCCGGCGTTCCCGCGGATATACCGCACCGCGGATTTCCCATCCTCGACACATTCAAACGGCGAGGTGCCGTGCCTCGACTTCACCCGGTACTCGGCCGAGAACGCCACCATGCCGAGCTTGGCATAGTGGGCGCTTTGCCGGTAAAACTGTTTGGGCGTGCCGCCCCTCCAACCACCACCGAAGAAAAAGACGATCGCTGGACGTGTGTCGTCCGCCTGCCAGCCTTCGGGCTTGAACATATGCAGATGCAATGCCACATCGCCCACGGTCTTGTACACAATTTGCTCGGGCTCTAACCCTCCGTCTTCAAACGCGCCGGCGGCAATCATACTCGTCAACGCGATACACACAAGCGGGAGGAGAAGCCTTGTTTTCACAAGCACGGATGTTCTCTGCCGTTTCATAATATGGTGTTATCTCCTTTATGCACGTCCGGGCGCCCGGCTGTTCTCCTTGATGTCTTTCTGAAATTCCTTGAGCAGTTTCTTCAGCCGCTCCACGACGTCGGGATGCTTATCGGCAACGTTTGTCGTCTCCCCAATGTCGTTATCGAGATCGAACAAGGCCCATCCGATCTCTTTCATCTCGTACGGCGCCGGCCATCCGCCGCTGCCCGGACCTTCGGGTCCGAGACTACGGTATTTATGCGGCATGTGGAGCTTCCATTTGCCGCTGCGCACCGCTTCGAGACGTCCGCCGCGATGGTAAAAGAAGGCCTCGTGGGGCGTCGTGGCATCTGATACACCCGAAAGCAACGGCCAAATGTCTTTGCCATCTATTTTGCGGCTCCCATCGAGCTCCGCCCCCGCCAGACCGGCAAAGGTCGGTAGCAGATCGAACATGGCTGCCATTTCGTGACAGACGGTACCCGCGGGGATTTGCTCAGGCCACCATGCAATGAAGGGCTCTCGTTGACCACCGTCAAACGTAGTTCCCTTGCCCTCGCGAAGGGGCAGCGCGCATCCCGCGTGGTCACCGTAACTCAACCAGGGCCCATTATCGGAGGTAAAGACGACGAGGGTGTTTTTATCGAGACCCAATTCGCGCAAGGTGGACAGAATCTGCCCGACCGACCAGTCGATCTCCATGATCACGTCGCCATACATTCCTTGCTCCGACCTGCCGGCGAATTTCTCCGAAACGTGCAGCGGCACATGGGGCATGCTGTGAGGGAGATAGACGAGAAACGGCTCATCCTTGTGCGCCTTGATGAAATCCACCGCATGCTCCGTGTACCAGGTGGTGAGTTGGCGCTGGTCCGGGTTGTACTGGATAATCTCATCGCCTTCGATAAGCGGGAGCGGAGGGAATCTGTCGGAGGTGGGATGCCGCGGCCACATGTCGTTCGAGTAGGGCAGCCCGAAGTATTCATCGAACCCATGGTGAACGGGGAGGAATTTCTTATGGTGTCCCAAATGCCATTTCCCGAAGCAGGCCGTGGCGTATCCGCGCGTTTTCATCACCTCTGCAATCGTTGCTTCTTCATCGTTTATACCGATGTTCGCCGAGGGGCCCAACACATGGGGCAGGCCCACTCGCGTGGGATAACACCCCGTTATCAACGCGGTTCGCGAAGGCGTACACGACGGTGCCGCGGAGTAGAAATCGGTAAAACGAACTCCTTCCGCGGACATGCGGTCGAGGTTGGGCGTCTCAAAGCCTTCCGCGCCAAAACACCCAACATCACGGTAGCCTTGGTCATCGGTGAAGACAATCACGAAGTTCGGGCGATCGCCCGGCGTTCGCGGCGCGGCCACCGCACGGCGGTGCATGCCATACGCTGCAAGCCCGGCACCCACGGTAGCTAAAAAATTCCGGCGCGTCATGTTTGAACGAAACATCATCGAGTCCCCCTTTCGGAACACTGTGCAAGAGAGCGGAACAGTCTCGTCTCGCTCGTCTGCGTTACGCGGCCTGCGCAATTAAAACAATTTATTCTCCGCAGCCACCTTCTTGAATACTCGTTGACGGCGGTCGATTTCAAGCCGTTTCCTTCCAACGTTTGCGTGGAGCCGCCAACCAACCCCGCAATTCTTCCTCGAGGCGGGCCACGACACTCGCGTGCTTATCGAGCAGGTTAACGCTTTCGCCGGGATCGGTAGCCAGGTCATACAAAGCTACGCCCTCGCCGCCTTTCGCCAACAATTTCCACTTCCCGCTTCGCACCACCTCGGTGGCATAAGGCTTTGGTTTGGGCTCGTGCCGCTGGAATCCCTTATAGAGTTCCATTTGCCAGAACACGGTGCCCCGTTCGATCGCTGCCCGAGACGTCATGTGCGGCAGCAGATTCACGCCATCAATCTTCGCTTCGGCGGGGACATCGATACAAGCGGCGGCGCAACACGTGGGCAATATATCATTGGAATGCCCCAAGGTATTCGTGGTTGTCCCTGGGGGTATCCGTTCCGGCCACACGGCGATCTCGGCCCAGCTTGACAAGCTCCAGGATGGCCAGGATGAGCGAGATAATGACGGCGCGGTTGGCGCCGTGCTCTACGAACTCGCCCAGGGGCACCTCCTCGCGGGGGCTGCCCTGTTCGGAGGACTGAAAGCGGTTCATGATCCGCTGCATGACCACCTCCTGGGGCGTATCGTCGGTGGTGAGCTCCACGGTCGTCGCGGTCTGGCCCGTGGCCTCGAGGACGCGCCCGAAGGCCTCCAGAAGGTCCCACACGCTGACGTCGATGGATTCCGCCTCGCCGGCCTCCTGACTGTCGGTTTGTATCTTCTCTCCCTGCCGGGCCACGCGAAGGGAGCGGTCCTCCTGCT
>JAWODE010000440.1:0-8513 GCA_046483455.1 Candidatus Hydrogenedentota bacterium
CAACATTGCCTACCGCTTGGGCCGTACCGTCCGTTTCGATCCCGAGACCGAGACATTTCCCGGCGACGATGAAGCCAATGCCCTCTTGACGCGGCAGTATCGCGAAGGGTTCGAGGTGCCGGAGCTGGCGTAGAAAGAAAACACCCGCGAAAATTCCGGAACGGGCTCGATCGCCTTACCGACGACCATACGGCGGCAGGGTGCTGAGACGTGGATCGTCGATGGGACCGCCTACGGTGAAGTGGTAGAGACACTGGAAGCGCGGCCCCTCGAGCCCCAGCACGCCGTGCACGAGTTCGTCAAAGTAACATCCGATGCCTGTACCGCGCAGGCCCGCGGCCTCGGCTTCGAGATACAGCAGTTGACCGATCATGCCGGTTTCCCAGAACAAAGCCCGGTAATACCACGGCCCGATGGCGTCGAGCGGTTCTTCGAGGGCCGCGAGCATGGCCACCGCAAACGCACCATCCGACGCGATGTCTTGTCCGCAACTCAATTGGCCGGCGAGGCGCTGGTAATCGCCCCCCTTGAGTAGAAACAGCGGCAGGTCTTGTGGGCAGCCCTCGGGTTTGCTCCATGCAAAATTCTGTCGCATCGCCGTGCGCAGCGATTCTTCGTGGTCCGGGTTGCGGACCAGACAGTACATGCCCGCGGGGAAATCGATCACCCGGTGCGCGAACAGTATAAGGTTGACCTGGGGAGACGCGCCGAAGGCTTCCCACACGGGCCCGTACCGATCGGGCATGAGGCGCGCCAGCGTGCGGTAAAACGTCTCCCGAGGCATGGCGCTTTTTCCATCCATAGCCTGGGCGCTACGGCGCTGCAGGATGATGCTGCGCGCGGATTCCTCGGTCGCGGGCACCGTCGGAGACGGCATTGCCGGATTGATCGGTGTTCGAGGCTTGGTGCGCGGTTTGGCGACAGCCGCTGCAACTTCCTCGATAGCCGTCCAGGGAACGTATTCAGGACTTAAACGGTTCGCCTTCCCGTGCCATTTCGAGCGGGCGGCTTGCTCAAACGCCGCTAGTGGTATGTCGAGGGCTTTACTGCGCTCGGGCGATTCGTCCGGCCAAACCACGGCCAACAAATCGGGATGTTCGGTTTCTTCCGCAACAAAGTCCGCGATACGCGAGAGCCCCAGTAAGGCCGCCACTTCGGCGTCGGCGGGCATATCGAGCCACCGCATCCGCCAGCCCAGCGCGGCGGCCGAGACAGCCAAGGCCCCGAAGGCATGGCCCACATCGTGCTGGCAGTACCGGTATGCCCGCTCTCCGTATTTCCAGGCTTCGCGCCAATAAATCGAAGACAAGCCGACCAAAAAGGCATTCTCCGGCACCGAGGCCGTGAGTGCCTCCCAGGCATTCGCCGAGATATCCGCGCGGCGCTCGAGGGCATGCTCTTTCGGCGCATAATGGTAGACCGCCGGCGCGTCGTGGATGCCCTCGAGCGGCCCGAGCACGGCGTAGCCTTCCGTAGGATGGAGGTTCCCGCTGGAAGGATTGCAGCGCAAGGCCCACCGGTCGCCGCGATATTCTTTCCATGCCGATATCGCCAGCGAATGCTCGAAGAAGGCGCCCACCGTGTCGCGGGTCAACGGCTTCGGGAACGTTTTGCCGCCAAATAGCGCGTCATACGGAGGTGTGACGTCTTCGGTAAGAAGGGGCAGACGATGCACCGCCGTCCCCTCGAACCGGCGAAACGGGTCCGGCTGATTGGCCCAATCCAGGTATCCGAGGGACCGCGCAAAGCGGTTCGGGAAGTGCTTTGTCGCTTCATGATAGGCAAATACGGCTTTTACAGGGTCCATGATGGCATTTATTGTCGCGAAGAGTCGGTCGGCGGTGCAAATCCATATGGATCACATAGATTTTTATACGTCGCGTGGGCCGACACTCATCGGAGCAATTCTCGGCACAAGTTGGCCCGGGCGCGTTGTCATCGCGTAGAATGGAGGTTTGTCGACTACAAGCTCACGCAAATCGTCAAGGAGATGTATTCCATGCGCAATTCGTCAGGCATTTTCGCATTAAATCTGCTTTCTATGGCGGCAATGCTTTTCGCAATGCTTTCGTCTGGGGTGGGAATGGCCTTTGCGGCGGAGAATTCCGCTGTAAACTGGCCGGACTACCGGGGTCCGTGGAAGAACGGGCATGCGCAGGCGCCCGGGAGCACCGAGCCCATCGGGTTGCCCTTGACGTGGAGCGAAACCGAGAATGTGGCGTGGAAAACGGCCATTCCGTATGCCGGTCACTCGACACCGGTGGTCCTGGCCGGCCAAATCTGGTTGACGACCGCCACCGAAGATGGCCGCGAGTCTTTTGTGATATGCGTCGATGCCGTGACGGGCGCGATTGTCTTCAACAAGAAGGTCTTTGACAACAAAGACCCGGAGCCTCTCGGCAATAGGATCAACAATTACGCTTCGCCTTCGCCCGTAATCGAGCCCGGCCGCGTATACGTGCATTTCGGTTCGTACGGCACGGCCTGCCTCGATACGGCCACAGCGCAGGTGTTGTGGGAACGCCGCGACCTGCCATGCCGGCACTACCGCGGCCCGGGATCATCGCCCCTGCTCTACGAAGATTTGTTGGTCCTGACCTTCGACGGCGTTGACCGGCAATATGTGGCCGCGCTCGACAAAGACACCGGCGAGATCGTCTGGAAAACCGATCGCTCGACCGACTGGGACGACCTGGGCGAAGACGGCCTGCCCGTGCGCGACGGCGATTACCGCAAGGCCTTCTGCACGCCCATCGTCATCGACTGGGAAAGCAAACCGCAACTGATCAGCCTTGCGGCGGAAGCCGGCTTCGCCTACGACCCCTTTACCGGCGAGGAAATCTGGTACGTCGAGCACAACGGCCATTCGGCCTCGCCGCGGCCTCTGTTTGGGCATGGATTGGTCTATGCGGTCACGGGCCACCGCCAAACCGAACTCTGGGCGATTCGCCCTGGCGGACAAGGCAATGTCACCGATTCTCATGTCGTATGGCGGTATACGGGAAAGGAAGTGCCGAAGCAACCATCGCCGTTGCTCGTCGATGACCTCATTTACATGGTGAGCAACGAGGGCTACGCCGTCTGTATCGAGGCGCTCACGGGAAAACCGGTTTGGAGCGAGCGTATCGGCGGCAACTTCATGGGTTCGCCCATCTATGCGGACGGGCGCATCTACGTCTCGAGCATGCAAGGCACAACCACCGTGATGAAAACCGGCCGAACGTACGAAAAACTCGCCGAGAACCGTCTCGAATCCGGGTGCCTCGCCTCCCCTGCCGTCACCGGCAAAGCGCTCATCCTGCGCACGAAAACCCACCTCTACCGCATCGAAACGCGCTAAATGAATTCGAACAGGATGGGCATTTCCTCCCGCTGCGGCACGGTCTCCAGACCGAGCCGCTCCGGCGACCGTAGGGTCTCCAAATTGTCTGGCGATCCCTTTGCACCTGTGTTCCTCCCTATTCCTTCCGCGCGTGGATGGCGATGTCGTCGATGTAGAACGTTGTGGCGGCGTCGGCGTTCGAGACAAACCCGAACCAGTCGACGCGTTTGATGCCGTCGCCGTTCTGAGGCAGCCCTTCAAAGCGTTTCGGATCCTCTTCGGGCAACGTAACGGTGAGATCGTAAGTGGCGTTCGCGTTCTTGCCGAGCGCAGCGGTTACCTCGAACCCTCCGCTGCGGCACGGTCTCCAGACCGAGCCGCTCCGCCGACCGTAAGGTCTCCAAATTGTATGGTGATCCCTTTGCGCTCCGTGTTCCTCCCTATTCCTTCCGCGCGTGGATGGCGATGTCGTCGATGTAGAACGTTGTGGCGGTTTCAGCATTCGAGACGAATCCGAACCAGTCGAGACGTTTAATGCCGTCGCCGTTCTGAGCCAGCCCTTCAAAGCGTTTCGGCTCCTCTTCGGCCAACGTAACGGTGAGATCGTAGGTGGCGTTCGCGTTCTTGCCGAGCGCAGCGGTTACCTCGAACTTCACCCACACGCCGAGGGGCAGGTCCATGATGTGTTTTCCGTTCGCCGAGAGTGCGCCGTTGCGTACCCATAAACTCGGGCCGACGCGGTAGGGCGAATGATTATCGCGCCATTCGTAGAAGAATACGGCGCCTTCCTCGAAACGTCCCGCAAACGACCCGACGGCCATGCCGCTGCGCAAATGGGGCGCGTAGCTCATATAGGGAAAGAACGCGCGTTGCAGCCCCGGCGCATCGGTGAATTTGAGGCTGTGGTTGCCCGAAGCGGCGGTGTCGTCGGTGACGCGGATCGAGGCATCGCCGTCACCCTCGGAAACCGCGGCAATGCGGGGTTTCTCGCCTACGGGCGTTTCTTCGAAACCATCGCTGATGCTGACCGGCTCGGGCACGGGCGGTGGCGAGAACGGCTCGCGCTCGATCTGCTTCGGCTTGTTGACCCATTCCGCGTCGCCGTATATCCCTGCCTCGGAGTAATCGAAGGGCTCGAAGCCGAGTTCGAGAGCGGGGGAATCCGGTTCGAGGCGGAAATCGGCGTTTTCAGGGTCGATAAACAGGGGATTCGCGATCATCGAGTGCACGTCATGTCCCTCGGCCTGCCATTCCTCGAAATCGCGTCCGCCGAAATCGAGGTCTTCGCTGAGGGTGCTCCAATAGCAGTTGTCGTCGAGCCGGTAGTTGCCGTTGGCCCAGCGCACGCCAAGCATGTTCTCGTTGTTCGCGAAAACGATGTTGCGTTCGAGGATGAACGAGATGTGGTCTTCCTCGCGCGAGCGGCGCAATTGCGGGCCGTGCGAGTAGGCGAAGATGTTGTTCACCACGCGGTTTTCCTTGCCGTAATGCTGGTGCAGGTTGCCGCTCAGGGTGTTGTAGACCAGGTTGTTTTCGGCCAGGATATACGACGAGCCTTCGTCAAAATAAATCCCCCATCCGCCCGAGACCTTCGCGTACGAAATCGAGTCGTGGAAGACGTTGTTGCGAATAATAGTGCCCGGTGAGACCCCGAGCGTATAGATGCTCCCGGTGTCGCTTAACTGCCCTTTCGCGGTGTGGTGCACGTGGTTGTACTCGATGATGTTGTGGTGAGCGGAACTCGGCGCGAAGCCCCATGACCAGCCGACCGAGATGCCGGTATAACGAAAGTCACAGATTTCGTTGTGGGACAGCGTGTTGTAGGAACTCCGGCCGATCCATGCGCCAATGGCCCCGCGGTAGCGTTTGCCACCATCGTGGATGAAACAGTTGTCGACGGTATTGCGCTCGCATCGCAAAGCGGGGGTCGCGCCCTCACTGGTTTCGCCGATGCGGACCCCGCCCGCGCCGAGATCGAACACTTCCGAGCGCTCGAGGCGGTTGTCCTGGCATCCCGCGCGGAACCACGCGCCGTAATTGCCGACGTGGCCAATCTCGCAGGCTTCGATGAGGCAATTGCGCGCACCTACCGCCTCGAGGGCGGCATTGACGGCGGTGGCGGCCTGTCCGCCGGGATGCCCCTTCTCGGGCAATGTGTATTCGGTGTAATGAAAGCGGAGTCCTTTGAAGGCGAGGTGTTCAACGAATGCCTCTTCTTCCGGGTTTCCCTCGAGGACCAGCAATTGCTGCGCTACGGGGGCTACTACCGTCAGGTTTTGCGGCGTTTCGCCCGGCATGGGGTAGTAATAGAGCACGCCGGTCTTGCGGTTCAGATACCATTCGCCGGGCTGATCGAGGCCTTCAAAGAGATTTTCGATGAAAAAGCGCTGGCCCGATGGCTGCCAGCGCCCCATGGGCCATCCTGACCCGATGGTGAAATCGAGGATATGGTTTTCGAGGTCCAGATGTTCGATGAAGTGCATCGACGTGTTCCAGGAGTGAAACATAACGACCCACGCATTGTCGAGGGTTTCCCATGCCTCTACATCGCCCGGCTTGAATCGTATCTTATCGTGGCTGAGTTCTTCCTTGCCGGTGTCGGGATTCTTCGTCGTCACGCGGCCCGTGGTATGGAAATAGTCGGTCTCCTCCGGATAATCGCCGACCGGATGGACCGGGTTCGGCGTGCGGGCAAGCTGCCGTCGTTTGCCATTTACAAATAGCGCCGTGAAGACCCACTTGCCCGCGCGCACCTCAGGCAATTCGAGGGTCCAGAATTTCTCGTTGGTGTTCCATTTCTCGAGAGGGCGCCCGCCGTGAATGACCGGATGTTCTCCAGGATACGCTTCGTACGAAATGGGTGCGGAGACCGTGCCCGAGTCTTCCGGACCAAGAGCGATGGGTTCCGTGACGTGGTAATTCCCTTGACGAATAAGGACGCGGATGGGAGCCTTGGTGCGTGCCTCGGCGTCAAGCCCGCGGATGGCGTCGCGTGCGGCCGAGATCGTAGCGAAAGGACCGTTCGTACCGGCGGCATTGGGCGCCTCAAGCGTACCCGGCCACGCGTCGTTGCCATTGGGCGCGACGTAGTACGTCGTCGCACCCGCGGCGCTTCCAACGCCAAGCAATAGACAGAGGGCCAACACAACCAAACCCGCACGCAATACAAAGGTTTTCACGGACACGCTTTTTCCTCCTGGTCATATTTGGATGAACGCATTCCCGATGCGCAGCATGGGGATCATGACACTCGGCCGAAGCGATTACAACCCGCAAGAGGAAGAAACGAAATGGGTCCTTCGAGCGAGGCTGCAAGACCGGGCCACGGTGATCGCTCCCAAAGGACATAGGCGCCTAAAGCGACGTAAGAGACCGCGAAACAGAGAGTAGACGATAACCCTTTTGTCTTTTTTTGGTGCTTGATGTCCTTTTGAAGAGAACGCGCGCCGCTTTCAGATGGCGGGCCCGGTTGTGCTAGGATAAATAATCGGGCTGGGTCGGCTGTGACCTGCGTGTACGGCCCGGTATGTGCAGTGAAACGGCATGGAAGGAGGCTGTTCCAGTGAAAGCTCAAACGACAGATCAGATAGGTGTATGCAGTTGGTCGCTCCAGGCGACAGGACCGGAGGACTTGGCCGAGAAAGTGAACACTCTTGGTCTGAAACTAGTGCAGCTCGGGCTCACTCCGCATCGCGGCGATAAGGGCGCCTGGGAAGGCGTTGACAAAATCCTGGGCGCGTCGGGCATAAAGATCGTGACGGGCATGTATTCGACCATCGGCGAGGACTACACGAGCCCCGACACCATCCGGCGAACGGGCGGCATCGTGCCGGATGAACATTGGGAAGAAAACCTCGAGTTGGCCCATGCGACGGCCGCCAAGGCCAAAGAACTGGGTCTGCCTTACATCATGGCGCACGCGGGATTCCTTCCTCACGATCCCAATGACCCCGATTTCGAAAAGTTGGCCAACCGCGTCGCGACCATCGCGGAAATTTTCGAGAAAGAAGCGGGCGCGGGCCTTATGATGGAAACGGGTCAGGAGAGCGCGGATTCGCTGCTCATGTTCCTCGATGAGATGAAAAAGCGCGGACATAACGTCGGCGTCAATTTCGACCCCGCCAACATGATCCTCTACGATATGGACGACCCCATCGAGGCCTTGCAAAAACTCCTCCCCCATGTGCGGCACGTGCACGTCAAAGACGCCAAACGCACCAAGGTCAAGGGTCAATGGGGCGAAGAGGTAGTTGTCGGCACGGGCGAGGTCGATTGGGTCGCCTTTGTACGCACTCTGGCCGAAGGGGATTTCGAAGGGAGCTACATCTTCGAGCGCGAATTCGGCGAGGACCGGGTCGGCGACATCCAGAAAGGCATCGTGGCGCTGAGCGCAGCCATGAAAGAGGCGGCGGACCGGTAACACGAGTGATCAGGATCGCTATCTAGAGCAGATTCGGGACCTCGGTTTCGATGCGCCAGTCGCAATTGCCGAACGATCATCACTGTTCGAAGGATGCTGGGATGCACAACTCCCCCCGACGCAGTACACACAGGAGGTGCGGTCGGCATACGACTACGAAGAAGAGACACTCGAGCAGTTGGATGAACTAGGAATTTACTCACTAACGGCCTATAATGGAGGTTAGAGATGATTTCTTCCTTATCTATTAGTTCACGTTTGTACCAATTAGATAAGGTCTCGTTGCTTGTTATCGGCATGCCTAAATCGATCTCATCTTCTTTAACTCTAAGTTTATTGTACATCTGCCTTGCTTTGTATGAAAAATCACTCTTGATATTTTTTATCCTTTCCTTGATCTCTGGAAGTTTACCTTTAAGAGATTCTGTTTCACCGATTTCAACATTTTCCTTTATCTCTTTCAACGCTAGATATTCCTTGATATTATCTTTAAATTCAGCGTAATTTTGTGTGTCTGGAACTGCAAAGATCAATGTGTTTTTGTAAGTTCTAAAACCGTCTCCTCGTTTTTTGGTCCAATCTGTGATCTCATCTTCATCATAATTTGGATGAAGAACTATGAGTTTCAGTTCTTGATTATCGGGTATATCCTTTGATTTTTTAGGCCAGAGATAGGTTTTGAACTTGTTACCGACATCTTTTTTCAGGATACTTTCCAATTCATCGACTACTTTTTCTTCATCGAATATATCTTTTTTATCTCTGATCATC
>JAWODE010000468.1:0-6040 GCA_046483455.1 Candidatus Hydrogenedentota bacterium
GCCCCGCAATCCGCGAAAGAGCCCCTTGTATGGCGCCCTGCACCGTGCGCTCTTGGGGTTGCACCTGCCACCCCGCAAACGCCGCACCGTCGTACCGAACGACCGCTTTCAGCGTCTGGAGGGGCGAGCTGTGCTCTACACTGGCCTCTTCGGATGTTTCCATGGCCCGGATTATAACCGTCTACGCCCGCATTTTCAGTGAGAGCCACCAAGCAGTCCGCGCTTGGCGTAGCGGCTTTGATACGCATGCTCGGCGGTGCGAGCCTTGATGAGAACGGTAACAGTGAGTACAATAGTAGGGCTGCATGCATGGCGCTTAAGGAATGAGAATCAAGCAATGAGGGAAGGCGCATTTTGAAAACACTTTCGAAATCCAGACAACTTCGAGACGTTTACGCGGGTAAGCGATTTGGCTTGTCATACGAGTTTTTCCCCCCCAAAACCCCTGAGGGCGAAACGCATCTCTTCGAACATTTTCATGAACTGGCGAAATACAAACCGTCATTTGCTACGTGTACGTACGGAGCCGGGGGAAGCACGCATGAGCGAACGCTCGAAATCACCACGAGACTCAAGCGCGAGCATGGGATTCCCGTAGGCGCGCACCTCACCTGCGTAGGCGCGGCCCGCGACGACCTGAGCGCCTTTCTCGAGCAAGCCTCGGAAGAAGACATTGACTATGTCGTGGCACTGCGAGGCGATCCGCCGAAAGGCGAAAAGAAATTCCGTCCGGTTCCGGGCGGGTTCAGCTATGCCAACGAATTGGTCGCATTTATCCGGGAACAGTATCCGGAGTTCGGGATCGTGGTAGCGGGGTATCCGGAGACCCATCCCGAAGCCCCAAATCGCACGACCGACCTCGAGAACTTGAAACGCAAAGTCGACGCCGGGGCCGATGTCGTTATCACGCAATTGTTCTACGACAACGACGATTTCTATCGTTTCCGCGACCGCTGCGAAGCCATCGGAATCGAGGTACCCGTGGTGCCGGGCATTTTGCCGGTGACGGCGGCTCCCCAGCTCAAGCGCGTCGTGAGTTTCTGCGGGGCCCATGTGCCCAAAGCTCTGATGCAGCGCCTGGAAGTGCATCCTGACAACTCGCAAGGTCAGTTTGACGTCGGCGTCTACCATGCCACGCGGCAGGTCGAGGACCTCGTAAGCCGCGGCGGCTGCCCGGGGGTGCATTTCTATTGCCTCAACAAGTCCCGCGCGGTGGCCACCATCCTGCGGGCACTTACCCTTCCCAACGGAGAAGCCTTCCGCGACGAGTGAGAGGTGGCCAAAAACGGCGATGGACCCAGGCCTTTTCTGTTGCGCGTGATAGGTCGAGGGTAACCCGCGGAGTCGAGAACCTTTTCTTCGGTTGCGCCTCCACCTCTCTCAGGAGCCCGTCTTGTCAGGCGAGACGTGCGAGTCACCCGCCTCGGGTGCTTTCGGCTCCCCCGGAGGGCGGCATTCGGCATCGCTTCTGCTCAGACGCCATAACTTCGCGTATTTCATGAAAACCGAGAAGGCGCCGAGCATGGAAAGCACGGCCCCGTGGTAGCCATCCAGGAATCCCCTGCGGATAACATACATTTTGAGAAATTTCGAGAGGGGACGCAGCGTCAGGTCGAATAACGAAACGCGTTTACCTTTTTCGAGGAGGTCTTCAGCGCCCCACGTGGTAAATCTTTGGAACGTGCGGAAATACTCATCGAAATCCCGGTAAGTGTCGTGATACATCACCTCGTCGATACGGCTCATGGTGCCGTCGACGACCACCTTCGAATGCACGCGGCGGTCGAGATACCGCCCCTTTGCTGTCCGAAACAGCCGTACATTGTAATCGCGTTCCCAGCCGCAGTGCCGCATCAACCGGCCCATGAAATACGACATGCGCTTCACCGCGTAGCCGTCGCAACTGGCGGGGTCTTTGATGATATCCCGAATCCGCGCCGCCAGTTCCGCCGAGACCCACTCGTCGGCATCGAGCACCAGCGTCCACTCGGTCGTAATCTGGGGGAGAGCCCAATTGCGCTGGGTGGCCGCATTTACATACTCATGCACCACGACATGGTCCGAATAGTTGCGGGCTACGGCATCGGAGCCGTCCGTCGTCTTCGGGTCCACCACGCAAAAGAGGTCGTCCGCCCATGCGACACTTTCCAGACAGCGCGTCAGGCGGTCCCCGGCATTTGGTATCAGAGTCAGGACTGTAAGGTCATGCACGTTTTCATTCCTCGCCGATACTTACTACAAGTCGCTCATTGTAGTGGACAGGAAACGCCCCAATCCACCGGGCGGGCGCCACTTGCCTCATCCGTCCTACTCTGGCAGGATAGGCGCGCGGGGGAAAGCACAAGTAAAATAAAAAGAGACCGTCGAACGCTCTTTGTGTTTCTGGGGGATGAATTCGCGACCTGATTTATCGGAGGACCCTGCATGACGTGGTTTGCCAGCATGATGGGACAATTGAATGGCGTTTTATGGGGACCGGTGATGATCATATTGCTGGTGGGCACGGGCCTTTACCTGACCCTCCGGCTGCGTTTCGTGCAGGTACGGCACTTCGCACACAGCATTCGCTGTATATCCGGGAAATTCGATGCCCCTGAAGAAGCCGGCGATATCTCGCATTTTCAGGCGTTGGCCGCGGCTTTGTCGGCCACCATCGGTACGGGCAACATCGCGGGTGTGGCCACCGCCATCGCCCTGGGCGGCCCCGGCGCTGTGTTCTGGATGTGGGTGACGGCTCTTGTCGGGATGGCCACCAAATTCACGAGCTGCTCGCTTGCCGTAAAATTCCGCGACATCGCCCCGGACGGCAGTGCCTCGGGCGGGCCCATGTATTTCCTCAGCAAAGGTCTCGGACAACGCTGGCTCGGTGTCCTGTTCGCCCTGTTTGCCGGTCTCGCGTCGTTTGGCATCGGCTGTGCCGTCCAGTCTAACAGCGTCGCGGACGGGCTTCTCAGCATTCTGCCCGCTGCCGTGGCCGAACCCCGGCTCCCCGGGAGCGTTCCTGTCATCGGCGGCACGTTGGTGGCAAAACCCGTCATCGGAGTCGTCATGGCAATCTTTGTGGCTCTCGTGATCCTGGGCGGGATCAAACGCATTGCCAGGGTCGCCTCGCGCATTGTGCCGTTCATGTGCGCCGTGTACGTAGCCGGCGCACTGCTCGTGCTGATGCGCAATGCGGCCGAGGTACCCGCGGCATTTCTGCAAATCTTCGAATATGCCTTCACCCCCGTGGCGGCGGGCGGGGGCTTTGTGGGCGTGGTGATGCAACGCACCCTCGAGAAAGGCGTCGCGCGGGGCGTATTCAGCAACGAATCCGGGCTGGGCTCGGCTCCGATGGCTCACGCGGCCGCCAAAACCAGGGAAAGCATGCGCGAAGGGTACGTGGCCATGCTCGGCCCCTTCATCGATACCATACTGGTCTGCACCATGACAGCGCTTGTTATCATCGTGACCGGCGCATGGCACGTGCGTAGCCCCGAAGGCGAATTATTGTACGGCCCGGGCGGCTCGGGCATACCGGTGCTGGTCAACGGCGTTCAGGTCGTCGGCGACGTTGCCACCGAAGAACCGTTCACGGCGCCCGACGGAAGCCTTTATCCCGTTCCTACCGGGGCCTCCCTCACCGGCGAGGCGTTCGCTCAGGGCGCCGGGCCCGTCGGACGCTACGTCGTGGCCCTCGGCATCATGCTCTTCGCCTATTCCACCATGATCTCGTGGTCGTATTACGGCGACCGATGCTGGGGCTACCTCCTCGGGCCGCGCGCCGTCACTCCCTACCGGTGGATTTTCTGCGGCTTCGTGGTAGTGGGTACGGTGAGCGGACTCGACCTCGTCTGGCTCGTCTCCGATAATCTTAACGCGCTCATGGCTATCCCCAACCTCATCGGCCTCCTCGGCCTGGGCGGCGTCATCATCAAAGACAATCGCGACTATGTACGAAGAATGAGAGAAGCCGGGACGCTGTAAGCCGAATCCATCCGGGCAAAACCCGGGACCGACCGGCGAGGGCGCCGGTCCCACACCAAAGTTAAGAATGCAGGTGAAATGATTAAGCTACGATACAAGTCAGCGGCGCCACAGCAACCGTTCTCGAGGAGCGAAGTAGGTGCGATTGCCCCTGCCTCTCCCCCCCATTGAACACGATCCAACCCGGGTTTATGGTATAGCCGTTCGTCCACATGGAGGATTCTCACTATGCTTACAGCTATGACCCTTGTAATGGGCACCTTGATCAGTGCCGCGGAGGCGCAGCCTGCGCAACCTGCCGGCGTGACGTTCTATGTATCGAAGTTGGGCGACAACTCGGATGGGCGCTCGTGGGTCACCGCCTTCAACACCATCCAGGCGGCGCTCGACGCGATCCCCGATGATAAAGGCGGCCACCGCATCATCGTCCGGCCGGACACGTACATGGAGGCCAATCTCGCCCCGGCGTTTCCGGGCGCCGAAGGGGCGTACAACGAACTCATCGGCGACGTCGACGGCGCACTCGGGTCCGGCTCGCGGGGCCGGACGGTGATCGATAGCAGCGACCCGAAACGCGGATTCAAAAGCTACGACTGGTACGGCACCGTCCGCGCGTACAAAAAGGGCTGGTCAAAAGAACACACGCAAGAAACGTTTTCGGCGATGGTGTGGGACCGCTGGATTGTGCGCAACCTCTATGCTACCGGCGGCGACGGCGCGTGGATGTTTGATACCGTCGACGAGCGGGAACCGTTCTCCGTGGTCGTCGAAGATTGCGTCGGTATCGGCCGGGCCTTCGGCGGCGGTGTATCGAGCTGCGCAAAACGCGAGGGCGAACCCACCATCTTCCGCCGCTGCACGTTCTGGTCGCTCGACGAATGGGGAGATACCGCCGCAGCCTATGTGCGCGTCGAGAACAATACCATGCCCGATACCCCCGATGTGGTTTTTGAAGACTGCACATTGATCAGCCCCCAGTGTGCCTTGAAAGGCAATAATTACGGATTTCACGTGTATTCGCGGGTACAATTGACGCGGTGTAAGCTTATTGCCCTTAATTTTTCGCAACCTCAGGGCACGCCGACGGACGGCGTCATCCAAAGCGTCCAGAACGGGAAATACCTCCACGTGGACCTCGATGACTGCGTGCTCATGGGGTACAAAGTCTTTGGCGTGAAGGTCGACAAAGACTCGGCGGACAAGATCGGCTACACCACCCGGGGCGACGTCAGAGCCCATGTGCAATACACGCAGGACGTTCCGAAGGGCATGCACACCCAAGCCCATTGGCCGGTGGACATCTTCGGCGCCATCACCATGCCCGAAGGGCCGCCGCGGCCTTGCGAAACCGTGCTGCAGGAACGTGAGGTCGTCAAAAAGCACCTCTGCGAGTTGACCCCCCTCGAGTGGAACGGCCGTCTCTGCCACATGGAATGCATCCGCCCGGGACACGCCGGCAGCCGCGAAGACTATTACCTGGTGTTGAAAGACGCGGAGACGGGCGAGCAACTGGCGAAGTTCGCGGTGGGATACGGCCTGGCCTGCGCGCTGGTACACGACGGCATGTTGTACGCCTTCGCCTCGCGCTGGGAAGATGACGGCTCGTGGAACGACGTTACCATGTTCCGGTCGAAGAACCTTGAAGAATGGGACAAGAAAGTCGTCATCGAGCAGGAGAATGAGCATCTCTTCAACAGTTCCGTGACACCCTGTCCGGATGGTTTCGTGATGGCCTACGAATCGAACGATGGACGGTGGCCGGCCTTCACGACCAAGTTCGCCACGTCGCCGGACCTCGAGGACTGGACCAAGAAACCGAAATCAACGTTCGGTACGAACCGTTACACCGCCTGTCCATGCATCCGGTACGTCAACGGCTACTACTACGTGCTATACCTCGAACGCCAGTCCCCCCTCCACATGTTCGAGACCTATGTCACGCGTTCGACGGACTTGCGCAGCTGGAAATTGAGTGCCGCGAATCCCGTCATCGCGCCTCAGGGCATTGGCGAAGGCATCAACGCCTCGGACCCGGACCTCATCGAGTGGAACGACCAGACGTGGGTCTATTTCG